>CAJWFY010000042.1 GCA_913031655.1 uncultured Flavobacteriaceae bacterium | reverse complement strand
AATCAATCTATTCAAGAGGTTATTTTTTTTCCGCAAATGAAACCCGAAACTTCTAAGTCTAAATCTAAAAGAGAAGATTTCGTTGAAATCGGAATTGATGAAAATTGGATTGATCATGTTATTGATGTTTACTCTAGTAAAGAAAATTTACTTTCAAACAAACCTACTCAGGTCCACCAAAAGCTTAACGGATATAGAAAGAAAAATAAATTATCTATTGATGCTCTTCAATTAAATGATGTAGAAAAATGGTTTATTTAAGTACTTCGTCAATGAAAGTGTTAAGAATTAAGAAATAAACCATACTTTACAGTATGTTTTTATATTATTCATATTTTTTAGCCTAATATATTGTGATATTAATAATACTTATTCAAATAATTATTATATTCATGTTTGCTAAAATTTTATACTATGAAAAAATCAATTATCTACTCTTTACTATTCATTTTTTTTCTATCATTTCAACTAAACGCACAACGCCCTAGTAAATCAGCTGACGGGGAAGACAGTGAGAAAAAAAGTAAAGAAGTAAAAAAACCTAAATCTTATGAGGATATAATAACAAAAGAGGCTGTAACTGATCATGGTCTATTTGATGTTCATAAAGTCAAAGACAAATATTATTATGAAATAAATGATTCATTGTTAGGAAGAGAAATGCTGATGGTTACTAGAATTGCAAAAACTGCTTCTGGAATTGGATTTGGAGGAGGAAAACAAAATACTCAAGTTTTAAGATGGCATAAAAAAGATCAAAATATTTTATTAAGAGTTGTGTCACACAGCGTTGTTGCAAATGATTCATTACCTGTGAGTGAAGCCGTTTTAAACTCAAATTTTGAACCTGTATTATATAGTTTTAAAATAGCTGCGCAGAGTAAAGACTCAACATCAGTAGTGATAGATGTTACTAAATTATTTACAGACGATGTAAAACCTTTAGGATTTCCACAATCTAGAAGAAAAAGCTATAAAATATCTAGTTTAGATTCTAAAAGATCTTTTATAGAGTCTTTAAAAAGTTATCCTCAAAACATTGAATCAAGGAGTGTTAAAACTTACAAATCCTCAGCGCCACCTTCTAACTCTAGTACTGGAGCAATTTCATTAGAAATAAATAATTCGATGATCTTACTTCCTAAAATCCCGATGAAAAAAAGATATTTTGACCAAAGGGTAGGTTGGTTTGCAAGAAGTCAAGTTGATTACGGATTAGATGTTCAGGAAAGTAAATCATTAAAGTATTTAGACAGATGGAGACTAGAGGTTAAAGAGGAAGATATTGAGAAGTTTAAAAAAGGAGAACTAGTCACTCCAAAAAAACAAATCGTTTATTATATAGATAGAGCAACACCTGAAAAGTGGAGAAAATATATCAAACAAGGAATAGAAGACTGGCAAGTAGCTTTTGAAGAAGCAGGGTTTAAAAATGCTATAATAGCCAAAGACCCGCCCTCAGTTGAAGAAGATCCAGATTGGAGTCCTGAGGATATCAGGTATTCAGTTGTAAGATATTTAGCATCTCCTATTCCTAATGCTAATGGTCCTCATGTTAGTGATCCCAGATCTGGTGAGATTCTAGAATCCGATATTAATTGGTACCATAACGTGATGACTCTATTAAGAAATTGGTTTTTTGTTCAGACTTCAGCAATTAATGAAGAAGCCAGAGGGGTTTCATTCAAAGATGAAGTAATGGGTCGATTAATTCAATTTGTATCAGCTCACGAAGTCGGTCACACATTAGGGTTGCCCCATAATATGGGAAGCAGCAGTGCTTACCCGGTAGACTCTTTAAGATCTGCAACATTTACTAAGAAGTTTGGAACAGCTCCATCAATAATGGATTATGCTAGGTTTAACTATATAGCACAGCCTGAAGATAAAGGGGTAGCATTAATGCCTAATGTTGGTGTATATGACAAACATGCTATAAAATGGGGCTACAAACCAATTCTAGGAGTTAAAAATGCTAAGGATGAGAAAAAAACTTTAGACAAATGGATATTAGATAATCAAAATAGTCTACTTCACAGATTTGGAAGCGCTGGGATAGACCCTAGTTCTCAAACTGAAGACCTTGGGGATGATGCAGTGAAGGCTAGCGAGTATGGAATTAAAAATCTAAAAAGGATTATACCTAACTTAATCGATTGGACTTCTGAAGACGGTAAAGACTATGCTGATTTAAACACAATGTACGGTCAAGTTCTATCTCAGTTTAATCGTTATATGGGTCACGTAAGCTCTAATATCGGTGGTGTTTATCAGTATTATAAAACCTATGATCAATCTGGAGCTGTTTACACACATGTAAATAAATTACATCAAAAAAAATGTATGAACTTTTTACAGAAACAATTATTTGAAACACCAACATGGATGATAGATGTTAATATTTTAAATAAAATTGAGTTTGCTGGGATTACTAATAGAATAAGATCGACGCAATCTAGAACTTTAAATGGAATTTTAGATTTTGGCAAAATGGCTAGGCTAATTGAAAATGAAGCAATAAATGGAAATAGCGCTTATTCATTATTAGATATGATGTCTGATTTAAGAAAAGGAATTTGGAGTGAATTATATAATAATAATAAAATTGATGTGTATAGAAGAAATTTACAATTAGCATATTTGGATAGAATAAGCTACGTAATGAATGAAGATCAAGGATCAGTCCCTTCTTGGGCTAGAGGCCGTGTTACGACTGTAAAAGTTAGTCAGTCGGATATAAGAACTATTGCAGCTAGCGAACTAATGGAACTTAAAAAAGATGTTAAGAAGTCAATCAAAAGAGCATCTAATAAAATGAGTAAGATTCATTTAGAATCTTCTTTAATAAAAATCAATAAAATTTTAGCAGGAAAAAGTAGTTAAATATTTTATCAGCATTACTTAGTTTTTAAGCTTTGGCCTAAGTTAATATTATTGCCGCTGAGCTTATTAATTTTAACTAAATCAGAGATACTAATATTGAATTTTTTTGAAATAGAAAATAAAGTATCTCCTTTTTTAACAACATAATTTTTATTTGATTTTTTAATTTTTTTTGTTTTTTGTTTTGTTTTGTTTTTAGAAAGTCGTTTTTCTTTAGATTTATTTAAAGGTTTTTTTGATCCATCTAGTTTCCAAAGCTCATATCTTTCAATAATTGAAATTAATTTATCTGCATAAGCTGGATCTGTTGCGTAACCAGCCTTTTTTAAACCTTTAGCCCATTTTATATAATTACTTTTTTTTAGTTTGAACAAAAAATCATATCGATCTCTAGATTTTAAAAAAACAGAATGATCCCTATAAGATGTCTCGGGATTTCTATACTTTCTAAAACATTCTCCTTTTTCATCATCATCATGATAAACCTTTTTACCTTTCCAAGTACTATGACATTTTATTCCAAAGTGGTTGTTAGACTTCAAAGCTAAACTCCCCTTACCTGAACTTGATTCCAAAATTCCTTGAGACATAGTTATACTAGCAGGAATTCCAAACTTTTTCATTTCATTTATAGCTGTTTTAGAATATGTATTTACGTACCAATGAGTTCTTTGCTCATTAGTCATAGTGTTAAAAAATCTGTTAGTAGATTTTACAGATTTGTTCTTGATTTTCTTTGGACTACTGTCTCTATATGAAACTTTTTTTGATCCACATGAGGACAAAAAAATTAAACAAAAAAATATTAATATTTTATTATATCGCATCCTTTGTTTTTTAATTTAATATTCATTTCTTTTACTGACTGTAAGCCCCCGGTGTTAATTAATAAAATTTTTTTTCCAAACTCCCATTGATCACTTTTTATAAGTTTAGTTATTTTAAATACCATTTTAGAATTATAAATTGGATCTAATACAATTCCTGTGTTTTTAAAAAACTCATTCATAAAATCAACCAACCTAGAATCAATTTTAGCGTATCCTCCAAAAATATCATCATCAAAAATCTTCCAATTTTCTTTCTCAGTAAATTTAGTAATTACATTATTTATTCCACTCCCTTTTAGGGCAGAAAACCCTAAAACTTTTTGACTGTCATTACTGGATTTAATAATTCCTGCAATTGTTCCTCCAGAACCCACAGGACAACATATAACATCAAAAAAAGAATCATCTATACTTAAGATTTCCTCACAACCTAACACACCAAATTCATTTGTACCTCCCTCAGGGATAATATATGAATCTTTAAATTCATTTTTAATAGAATTAATATAATCTATTTCATTTCTTTTTCTATAATCATCTCTAGAAATAAAAATGAATTTCATTCCAAAATCATTGCATTTTTGTAAAGTAGAATTGTAATTAATATTTTTTAATTCTTCTCCTCTAACAAATGCTAAAGTTTTTAAATTTTCTTTTTTACCGACATAAGCAGTCGCTAATAAATGATTTGAATAAGCTCCTCCAAAGGTTATTAAACTGTCTTTATTTGAATCTTTAGCTTCTTTTACATTATACTTTAATTTTCTAAACTTATTTCCTGAAACTATTGGATGAATTTGATCTTCTCTTTTTATATATATTTTAAAATCACCATCATTTAATATTGGTAAAATAATTTGTTGATTAACAGATTTAATTTTTTCAAAAAATGACATTAAAAAAAATAATATATATTTAAAGTATGAATCTGTGTTAAAAATAACACAACTTAAAATAAATTAAGGCACAGTTATTGATTTAAATATATTAAATTGTCATTATGAAAAAATTAAGTTTAAACATTGTATTATTATTTTCATTAGTATTTTATAGCTGTGGAACAATAAAAGTAGCTTCAGATTATGATTCAGAAGCAGATTTTAGTAAATATAAAACATACGCTTTTTACAAAGCTGGTATCGATAAAGTAGAGATTTCAGATATTGATAAAAAAAGAATTCTAAAATCAATAAAAAAATCATTTACAAACAAAGGAATGTCTATTAACGAAACACCTGATTTATTAATTAATATTTCTACAAAATCATCAGAAAATATTTATATAGATAATTCTTTTTATAGCCCTTATTACGCTGGGTGGTATCCACATTATGGCAGAAGAAGCCACAGTAGAGTAGCTTATTCCACCTCAGAGGGTGCGTTATATATTGATGTTATTGACACTAAGTCTAAACAATTGATATGGCAAGGTAAAGGAATAGGTGTATTATCTTCTACGAAGGCTAACAGAGATGAGTTAATCGAAAATTTTGTCAATAAAATTCTGGAAGTCTACCCTCCTACATTGTCTGAGGAATAATTTATATAAAAGTATTAGCTTCTTTTAATAATTTGGTGATTCCATTAATGTTGTTTCCACTAGCTGTGGCAAAAAATGGCTGACCCCCTCCAGAACCTTCTATATATTCACTCAATTTTTTAATAATTAAATTTGCATTCATTTGCTTAGATGCTACTAAATTTTTTGAAATATAACAAACAACGTAAGCTCTTCCTTCAAATTTAGTTGTTAAGACCAAAAATAAATTTTCAATTTCTTTTCCAGCTTTAAACACAAGATTTTTAAGAATATTAGGATCACAAGTAAGCTGATAAGTACAAAAATTAAGATCTTTAGTTAGAGTAATTTTTTGTTTAATCTCTTGTAAATAGAAAGCAGAAAGTTCATTATTAACTTTTTCTAGTTTTTTATTGAGTATTATACTTTGATTTTTTATTTTATTAATAGCTTCAATAGGATCTTTATCAGTCAGTAAAATAGAATTAACTTTTTTAAGTGTTTTGGATTGACTGAACAAAAGTTTAATGGCTTCGGTCCCACTAACTGCTTCAATTCTTCTAATTCCAGTTGATATGGCAGATTCTGAGGAGATAATAAAACTCCTTAACTGGCTGGTATTGGAAACATGAGTTCCTCCGCACAGTTCATGCGAGTTCCCAAATTTAACTGACCTAACTGTTTCACCATATTTTTCACCAAAAAGTGCAATAACTCCTTGATTAATACAGTCACTGTATCGTGCTGACCTATTTTCTTCTAAAGGAATTTGATCAATTATTTTTTGGTTAACAAACGTTTCAACTTCTTCAATCTCTTTTTCAGTTAATTTAGAAAAATGCGAAAAATCAAACCTCAAATACTTGTCTGAAACCATTGAACCTTTTTGTTGAACATGAGCGCCTAAAACATTTCTTAAAGCTTCGTGGAGCAAGTGAGTAGCAGTGTGATTATTTGAGCTTGCTAGCCTGTTTTTTTCGTTAACAATTAAAGTAAACTCATTACTCAAATTCTTAGGCAAAGAATCTGCTATATGAATGATAGAGTCATTTTCTTTAACAGTATCATGAATTATAATTTTTTCATTATCAAAAGACTCGATAATCCCAACATCTCCAAGCTGACCTCCGCCTTGTGCATAAAATGGTGTTTTATCGAATACTAGTTGAAAAACATTACTACCTTTTTTAGAAATAGAGTTTCTATATCTGACCAGTTTTGTCACAACATTTAGCTTGTCATAACCTACAAACTCAGTTTGATCAGAATCTAATAGCCTCACCCATTCTTCATTAGAACTGTTAATTGCAGATTTTGATCTATTTTTTTGAATTTTCATTAAAGAATTAAACTCATCAGAATCAAAATTCATATTATTTTCTCTTAATATTAAAGCTGTTAAATCCTTAGGAAATCCAAATGTGTCATACAATTCAAAAACATCTGATCCAGGAACCAGTTTATTATTACTATTTAAAATTATTTCATTCAATTTTAAAATTCCTTTTTCTAAAGTTCTTAAGAAAGAAGATTCTTCTTCTTTAATTATATTTTCTATTATTTCTACTTGATCTTTAATTTCAGGAAATGCAGTCTCAAACTGAACAGACAAACATTTAACAAGTTTATAAATAAATGGTGTTTTAAGATCCAAAAAAGTATAACCATACCTCACTGCTCTTCTTAAAATCCTTCTAATAACATATCCTGCACCATTATTTGAAGGCAATTGTCCATCTGCAATAGAAAAAGCAACTGCTCTTAAATGGTCAACAACAACTCTTATAGCTATGTCATTTTTTTTGTTTTTACCATATTTTAAATCAGTTAAGAGTTCAAGTTCTTTTATAAGGGGACTAAAAATATCTGTATCATAATTTGAAGTAACTCCTTGTAAGACCATACACAACCTTTCAAAGCCCATTCCAGTATCAATATGCTTGAAAGGAAGGTTTTCTAAAGAAGCATCTTTTTTTCTATTAAATTGAATAAAAACTAAATTCCAAATTTCAATGACACCTGGATGGTCCTTATTAACTAAGTTTTTTCCCGGAACTAAAATTTTATCTTCTTTAGATCTAATATCAACGTGAATTTCCGAACATGGACCACAAGGTCCTGTATCACCCATTTCCCAAAAATTATCTGACTTGTTTCCTAAAATAATTTTATCTTTTTCAACAACTTCGCTCCAAATATCATAAGCTTCTTGATCTAATAGGGTTTCATCTTCTTTAGATCCTTCAAATACAGTAATGTAAAGTGATTCTTTATCAATTTTATAAACTTCTGTCAACAGCTCCCAAGCCCAATTAATTGCTTCTTTTTTAAAATAATCTCCAAAACTCCAATTTCCTAGCATCTCAAACATAGTATGGTGGTAAGTATCAATACCTACTTCCTCTAAATCGTTATGTTTCCCTGAAACTCTTAAACACTTTTGAGTATCAACAACTCTTTTATCCTTGCTAATTGAATTCCCTAAAAAGTTATCTTTAAACTGATTCATCCCTGCGTTAGTAAACATTAAAGTAGGATCATTTTTTATAACCATAGGAGCAGATTTCACTATCTTATGATTTTTATTTTTAAAAAAATTTAAAAATTCTGAACGAACAAGATTCGAATTCATTAGTTGTTTATTATTAATTGACATTTACAAAAAAACTATTTTATATCTTTACATAAGTTTTTTAATAAAACCTGCGTAAGAATCATAGTAAAAATAGTATATTTTAGTTAATGTTTAAGACCAAGTATTATTACGATAATAAAACACTTTCATATAGAAAGATTGAAACTAATAAAGGTGTACAATTAAGGAATGTTTTAGCTTTTTTGTCAGCTTCAATATTTTTCGGAATAATTGGTTTATTAATTCTTCTTAATTCTTCAATAATAAGTACTCCAACTGAACTAACTCAAGCTAGAGAAATATCTAATTATAAATTTCAATTTGATTTATTAAATAAAAAAATAACTCAATTAAATATTGTTTTAGAAGATATAGAGCAAAGGGACAACAACGTTTACAGAGTATTATTTGAAACTAATCCTATCCCTAATGAAGTTAGAAAAGCTGGTTTTGGCGGAATCAACAGATATGAAAATTTAGAAGGTTTTGATAATTCAAAACTTGTGATACAAACAACTAAAAAAATTGAAATCTTAACCAAGCAAATTGTTATTCAATCTAAATCTTTGGATGAGATTGAAAGGTTAGCTACTGATAAAGAAAAGCTACTATCGGCTATACCATCAATTCAACCTATAAAAAATAATGATTTAACTAGAATGGCTTCTGGTTACGGTTTCAGAACGGATCCTTTTAATAAATCTAGAAGAATGCATTGGGGTATGGACTTTACAGCGCCTAGAAACACCCCTATATATGCAGCAAGTGATGGTAAAATTATTAGAGCTGATTCTAGATCTTCTGGATATGGAAAACACATAAGAATAGATCACGGATTTGGATATCTAACTCTTTATGCACACCTTAACAAGTATAATGTCAAAAGAGGACAAAAGGTCAAAAAGGGAGATATTATTGGTTACGTGGGGAGTACCGGAAGATCTCAAGCTCCACATTTACACTATGAGGTACAGAAAGATAAAAAAAGAGTTAATCCAATCAATTTTTATTATGGTAATCTTTCTCCTGACGAGTTCGATGCCTTATTAAAATTAGCTAATCAAGAAAATCAATCATTAGACTAATGCATATTGATTTACCAGAAAAATTATATTATAGTATTGGAGAAGTTTCTGAAGCATTTGATGTAAACGCTTCATTAATTAGATTTTGGGAAAAAGAGTTTGAAATTCTTAAACCAAAAAAAAATAGCAAAGGAACTAGAAGATACTCATCTATTGATATTGAAAAGTTTCAAAGTATACATCATTTAGTAAAAGAAAAAGGATATACTCTTGAAGGAGCGAAAGAACAATTAAAAATTTTGAATAAAAATTTTGAAGTTATTAAGAAATTAGAAAAAATTAAAAAAGCTCTTATTAATATAAAAAGTGAACTCTAACTTTATCTATTTTTTTCTAAAAAATATATTAATTGGAACTCCGTTAAAATCATATATTTCTCTTATTTGATTCTCTAAATATCTTTTATATGGGTCTTTAATATACTGAGGTAAATTACAAAAGAAAGCAAATTGAGGGTATGAAGAAGGCAACTGTGTACAGAATTTAATTTTGACATATTTACCCTTATATGCAGGGGGAGGATTTCTCTCAATAACGGGTAACATTGCTTCGTTAAACTTTCTGGTAACTATCGATGTTTTTCTGTTTTTATAAACTTCCATAGCAGTTTCTACTGCTTTAAAAATTCTCTGCTTAGTTAAGGTTGATATAAATACTATAGGAATATCTACAAACGGCTCAAGTTCTTTTCTTATTTGCTCTTCAAATAATTTAATAGTATTAGTTTTTTTATCAACTAAATCCCACTTGTTAACTAATATAACTATGCCCTTATTGTTTCTTGCAGCAAGCCAAAAAATATTTTTTACTTGAGTGTCAAAAGATCTAGTGGCGTCAAATATAATTAAACAAACATCTGAATTCTCAATAGTACGAATTGACCTAACAACAGAATAAAACTCAACATCATCACTAATTTTTGTTTTTCTCCTTATACCTGCCGTATCAATTAATTTAAAATCAAAACCAAACCTATTAAAGTGAGTATCAATACTGTCCCTAGTTGTTCCAGCTTCGTCTTTTACTACATATCTGTCAATTCCAAGAAGAGCATTTATAAAAGATGATTTTCCAGCATTAGGTCTTCCTACTACGGCAAATCCTGGAATATCTTCAACCTCTATCTTACTATCGTCTGGGAAGGAACTTACCAGTTCATCTAAAAGCTCTCCACTACCGCTTCCGTTAATTGCTGAAATATTAAATATTTTTTTAAAGCCTAAGGAGTGAAATTCGTTGGAATCTAATTGTCTTTTGTGATTATCTACTTTGTTAATAGCTACAATAACATCTTTATTGGACTTGTGCAGAAGCCTTGCAATATCACTATCTGTTGAATTAAGACCGCTTTCTACGTCGACTGCAAAAATTATTACATCTGATTCTTCAATAGCAATCAATACTTGACCATTTATTTCTTTTTCATAATTGTCATCCCCACCAAGCATGTAACCACCTGTATCAATGACAGTAAAATCTTTGCCATTCCAAAAAGAAAACCCATAATGCCTATCTCTAGTTACGCCACTTTGAGAATCAACAATAGCTTCTCTTTTTTGAATTAATCGATTAAAAAGTGTCGATTTACCAACATTGGGACGACCTACAATAGCTACTATACAACTCATGTTATTTATTAAAGGGGTACAAATCTAAACTTTTAAATGAAATAAAATCGTTATTGGTGGTAACCAAATCTTTTAAGTTGTTTTTCACTAGATCTCCAGTTCTTGTTAACCTTCACTTGAAGATCAAGAAATATTTTTTTATTAAAAAAAACTTCCATATCAATGCGGGCTTTAGTACCTACGACTTTGATAGCCTCACCTTTATGACCAATAATTATACCTTTTTGACTGGACCTTTCGACCATTATTATTGATCTAATTCTAATGATATGCGGTTCTTCGTCGAAAGATTCTGTTATAACTTCAACTGAATAAGGAATTTCTTTTTTATAATTCAGTAATATTTTTTCTCTTATAATTTCATTTACAAAAAAACGTTCTGGCTTATCAGTTAATTGATCTTTAGGGAAATAAGCAGGCCCTTCAGGGACAATTTCTAGAATTCTATTTAAAAGCTCGTTAATATTAAACATTTCTTTAGCTGAAATTGGCCATATTTCTGCATTCGGAAGTTCAACTTTCCAATGAGCAGTTTCAGATTCTAACTTTGACTGGTCTATATTATCAATTTTATTAATAATTAAAATCAAAGGAGTTTTAGTATTCTTTATCTTATTAAATAATCGAGCATCTTTAAGGTTATAATCTTTATATTCTACCATATAAATTAAAACATCTGCATCTTCAAAAGTCATATTTACAGAATCCATCATTGATTCATGTAATTTATGAGCTGGCTTTATTATACCTGGCGTATCTGAAATTACTAGTTGATAATTTTCGTCATTAATTAAAGCAAGTATTCTATGCCTAGTGGTTTGAGCTTTGGATGTAATAATAGAAAGTTTTTGACCTAATAAAGCATTAGTAA
>CAJWFY010000041.1 GCA_913031655.1 uncultured Flavobacteriaceae bacterium | reverse complement strand
ATTAATTCATCAATATTCATTGATGTTTGTTTTTTTGAAATTCTAAATAAAAGATTAAACTTCTTAATTATACTTTTATTATTTGTGAAATTTGAGGAACCAAGTAAGAGTAAAAATTTTCTGATTTCTTGCTGAAAAACTACAATTAAAGCAATAACTCCTACACTAATAAAACCTCCTAAAATATTACTTAGAAAAGGCATATTGACAAGCTCTGTTAGCCACCAGATTATATATATTATTACAAAGCCTAAAAAAATGTTTATTGCTGCAGTTCCTCTAACAAGTTTGTAAACATAATATAACATGATTCCAACAAGGATTATGTCAATTATAGGTATTAGAATATTATTTAAAATATTAAGTAAATCCAAAAAAAATAATTTATATAAAAGTAATTAAAATAGTTTTAAGAATTTTCGTTCATAAATCCAATTAATTTAACTGTTTCTTTTGCTTCTTTCACATCATGTACTCTAATTATATTAGCTCCGTTGTTAATAGAAATAGAATTTAAACATGTAGTTCCGTTTAACGCGTCATTTGCATTTGATTCAAGTACATTATAAATCATTGATTTTCTAGAAACACCAACCATTATAGGTTGGTTAAGTTGTTTGAAACTTGTTAAGTTTTTTAAAATTTTAAAATTGTCTTTTAAAGATTTTCCAAAACCAAATCCAGGATCAATAATTATATCTAATATTCCAGCTTTTTTTGCAAGATCTATTTTGTAGGAAAGATTTTTAATAATATCAAAAATGATATCGTCATATTTAGGATTATTTTGCATAGTACTTGGAACACCTTTCATGTGCATCATTATATATGGCACTTTAAGGTTCCCCACTACTCTGTACATGTCTTTATCTATATCTCCACCTGAAATATCATTAACAATCGAAGCACCAGCATCAATTGCTTTTTTCGCAACTTCACTATTAAAGGTGTCAATTGAAATAATTACATTTTTATATTTTTTAGTAATTAATTTTATAATTGGAATTACTCTATCTATCTCTTTTTTTATAGTTAATTTTTTAGCTCCAGGTCGAGAACTTTGTCCTCCTATATCAATAATGTCCGCTCCCTCAATAAGCATTTTTTTAACTTGACTCAGTATTTTTTCTTCTGTATTATATTCTCCTCCATCAAAAAAAGAATCTGGTGTTATATTTAAAATACCCATTACTTTAGGTTTTGATAAATCAAGAAGAGTTCCTTTTATGTTAAGTGTCATTTTATTTTTTAATAACTTTCACAAAACTAAACTACGTATTTCATTATTTTCAACGAAATTTATAAAAAAAAAAATTTGGCTTTCAATACTTCTATTCAATACGACTCAATTACTCTAATTTGTAGAGATCTTTTTGTAAAAAAAATGAAAGATTATGGATCTGCTTGGAGAATACTTAGGCTATCATCTTTAACTGATCAAATTTTCATAAAAGCTCAAAGAATAAGGAGTCTTCAGACAAAAAAAATAAGAAAAGTTGATGAAGGTCAATCCTCTGAATTTATTGGAATAATAAACTATTCAATAATGTCCCTTATTCAAATTGAAAAAGGAATTGTTGAATCTCCTGATTTAAATTCTGAAGAAGCGTTAGAGTTATATAATTCACACTTATTAGAAACCAAAACTTTAATGGAAAATAAAAATCATGATTATGGCGAAGCTTGGAGAGATATGCGAGTTAGTTCATTAACAGATTTAATATTACAAAAAATATTAAGAATTAAACAAATTGAAGATAATCAAGGTAAGACACTTGTTAGTGAAGGGATAGATGCTAATTATCAAGATATGATTAACTACTCCGTTTTTGCCTTAATTCATCTACAAGACAATTAAATTTATATGTTTTGGTTTTTGAAAAAAATATCTAACATGCTATTGACACTTTTTGGTGTGGTTACCATAGTTTTTTTTCTATTTAATATTCTTCCTGGCGATCCTGCTCAAATGATGTTAGACCAAAACGAAAACAATGAACAGTTAATAATTTTGAAAAAAAAATATGGTTTTGATAAACCAATTTTTGTTCAATACTTATATTATATAAATGATTTATCTGTAGTTTCAGTACATTTTAAAGATCCTGATAACCTTTCTTATTTAACAACAGTAAAATATAATTTTATTAAAATTTTAAATTTTGATAAATTTAATTTAGTATTAAAAACACCTTATTTAAGAGAATCCTATCAAAAAAATGGCACATCTGTTTTAGATATAATTAAAAACACACTCCCCAATACAATAGTTTTAGCTACATCTTCAATAATTATAGCAATTATAATAGGATTGTTTTTAGGAATTATTTCTGCAATAAATCACAATTCTTGGCTTGATTATTTAATACAACTTATGAGTACTCTTGGTATGAGTATACCCTCTTTTTTTAGCGCTATAATATTTGCTTGGATATTTGGATATGTTTTAAGAGATTTTACTGGATTAAATATGACTGGAAGTTTGTATGAAATGGATGATTATGGTGAAAGTATGACACTTCAATTAAAGAATTTAATTTTACCTTCAATAGTACTAGGAATAAGACCAATTGCAGTTATTTCACAGATGATGAGAAACTCTCTTTTAAAAGTATTATCTCAAAATTATATAACTACAGCATATTCAAAAGGCCTTTCAAAATTTAATGTTATTAAGAATCATGCTATCAAAAACTCTCTGAATCCAGTCATTACCGCATTATCAGGTTGGTTTGCAGGAATGCTGGCTGGCTCGGTGTTTGTGGAATATATTTTTGGATGGAATGGGCTTGGTAAAGAAATAGTAAATTCATTAAACACTTTAGATGTGCCGGTTTTAATAGGAGCAGTAATAACTATAGCTGTGATCTTTATAATCATTAATATATTTGTTGATCTTATTTATTCTTGGCTGGACCCAAGAGTGAAGTATAACTAAACTAAACTAAATTAAAATGAGAAAAAAAATAGTAGCAGGAAACTGGAAAATGAATAATGATTTAAATCAAACAATATCACTTATTGAAGAGTTAAAGAAAAATCATTTTAATGAAGTCTCAGTGATGATAGCGCCTTCTTCTCCATTTTCAAAAATAGCTGCAGACTTATTAGAGAATTCTCCAATTGAAGTTATTGCACAAAATATTCATCAAAAAAGTAATGGTGCTTATACTGGAGAGGTTTCTTGTGATATGCTGAAAAGCATAGGTATTTTAACTACTTTAATAGGTCATTCAGAAAGAAGAGCATATTTTAATGAAGATGATTTTGTATTACTTGAAAAAGTAAAATTTGCCATAGACTCAGGCATGAATATCATTTTTTGTTTTGGGGAACAATTAAAAGACAGAAAATCCAACAAACATTTTGATATAGTTAAGAGTCAGCTTGAAAACACTGTTCTAAAGCTAAATAGTGAGTCTTGGAAAAATATTATTTTGGCTTACGAACCAGTCTGGGCTATTGGAACTGGAGAAACTGCAAGTCCTGAGCAAGCACAAGAAATGCATGAATTTGTAAGAAGTTGCATTTCTAAATCTTATGGGGATATAATTTCTGATGAAATTTCTATTTTATATGGAGGAAGTGTTAAACCTTCAAATGCAATTGAAATTTTTAGTAAAAAAGATGTGGATGGAGGGTTAATCGGAGGAGCTTCATTAAATGCGTTTGATTTTAGTGAAATTATAAAAGCAAATAAATAGATATTAAATTTTGTAATTTAGTGTCGTAATGAGTACTAAAGAAAAAATTTCAGAAAAGACTTTAGAAGGCGTTGATTTAGCTCACGAAAATGAGATTATAATCTATAACGATGATATTAATACTTTTGAGCACGTAATTAATACTCTTATTAAAGTTTGTGATCATTCAGCTGAACAAGCTGAACAATGTTCTTTAATTATACATTATAAGGGTAAGTGTAGCGTTAAATCTGGGTCGTATTCATATTTAAAACCCTTATGCAGTAAATTATTAGATGCAAGTTTATCTGCCGAAATTATTTAAAGTTTTATATTGGCATAAGATTTGATACAAGGTATTTATGAAAAAAATAATTTTAATATTAATCGTTTTATCAAGTCATGTTGGTTTAACTCAGAGTTTTAAACAAATGAAAGAAAGTATTCATCAATTTGAGGTTACGGATTTAGCAGGGCAAAAGTTTAATATGTCAAGTTTAAAAGGTAAAAAGGTAATGGTTGTTAATACTGCTTCTAAATGTGGTTTAACTTACCAATATGAACTTCTAGAAGAAATGTATAAAGAGTATAAGTCAGAAGATTTTGTAATTGTAGGGTTTCCTTCAAATAATTTTCTTTGGCAAGAACCTGGTTCTAACCAGGAAATAGCTAAGTTTTGTTTAGAGAATTATGGGGTTTCATTTCCGATGATGGAAAAGATTTCTGTAAGAGGGTCTTCAATGCATCCATTATATAAGTTTTTAACAAACAAGGATAAGAATGGTTATAAAAACTCCTCTGTAAAATGGAATTTCCAAAAATATTTAATTGATGAAGAAGGTCATTTAGTTAAAATAATATCTCCTAAAACTAAACCAAATGATCCGGCTGTTTTAGATTGGATTAAAAGTTAATTTCAATGAAAAATTATAAAGGTGTTACAACAAAATGTGTGCACTCCGGTGATTTAATCGATGACAAATTTAAGGGTGCTACATCTCCTTTATACCCTTCAACTTCTTATGAATATTTAGATACGACTGATGATAAATATCCAAGATATTTTAACACACCAAATCAACTTGCATTATCAAAAAAAATTGCAATCTTAGAAAACAGCGATTCTGCTCTGTTATTTGGCTCTGGTATTGCTGCAATTTTTACTTCTTTATTTTCTTTTTTAAAATCTGGTGATCATGTTTTATTCCAATCTTCTTTATATGGAGGGACAATTAACTTAGTTGTTAAGGAATTTAAAAAATTTAATATTAATTACACTTTTGTTGAAAGTTTAGAAATTAAAGATTTTGAATTAGAGTTAAAAACTAATACCAAAATAATTTACATAGAGTCTCCTAGTAATCCTCTTCTACAGGTTATTGATTTAAAGAAAATAGCAGATTTAGCTAAAAAAAATAATTTAATTTCTATAATCGACAATACATTTGCTAGTCCAATTAATCAAACCCCAATTGATTTTGGTATTGATATAGTTTTGCATAGTGCTACAAAATATTTAGGAGGTCATAGTGATATCTTAGCTGGAACCGTCGCTTCTTCTTTCTCTAAAATCGAAAAAATCATTGAATCTTCTATAAATTACGGAGGAAACTTAAGTGATTACACCGTTTGGCTTTTAGAAAGAAGTATTAAGACTCTTTCATTAAGGGTAAGAGCTCAAAATGAAAATGCTCAGAAAATTGCTGAGTATTTAGATAATAACAAAAATGTTGATTTAGTTTTTTATCCTGGTTTAAAATCTCATCCTCAACACGATTTGTCAAAAAAACAAATGACTGGTTTTGGAGGAATGTTGTCTTTTGTATTGAAAAATGAGGATAAAGCGGTTGATTTCACAAAGTGTTTAAAAATAATAAAACCCGTTATGAGTCTTGGAGGTGTTGAATCGACTATAACATCCCCTTCATTAACATCACATTCAAAATTATCAAGAGATCAAAGAAAAAAATATGGTATTTCAGATGGTTTGTTAAGGTTTTCAGTTGGCATTGAAGATTACATTGATTTAGAAAATGATTTATCTCAAGCTTTTACTAATATATGAAAGAAATAAAATTAGACATATTGGCATTTGGTGCTCATCCAGACGATGTTGAGCTTGGTTGTGGAGGAACACTAGCAAAAGAGATTTCTCTTGGTAAAAAAGTAGGTATAATAGATCTAACTAGAGGAGAGCTAGGAACTAGAGGTTCAGTAGAAACTAGAAATAATGAATCTCAAGTAGCTTCTAAAATATTAGGTGTATCAGTACGTGAGAATTTAAACTTTAGAGATGGGTTTTTTTTAAATGATGAGATTCATCAGATGGAAGTTATAAAATGTATTAGAAAATACAAACCAGAAATCATTCTTTGTAATGCTCAAGATGATAGGCATATTGATCACTCTAAAGGAGCTAGTTTAGTAAGTGATTCATGCTTTTTAAGTGGCCTATCAAAAATTGAAACAAAATTAAAAGATTTTAATCAAAACGAATGGAGACCCAAAAATGTATATCACTATATTCAATGGAATAACTCAACTCCAAATTTTTTGGTTGATATTTCAGAATTTGTAGATGTAAAATTAAATGCTATCAAAGCTTATTCTTCACAGTTTTATAACGCTACAAGTAAAGAACCAGAAACTTTAATTAGTAAAAAGAATTTTATTGAAAATGTTATAAACCGTTCTTCTGATTTAGGAAGGCTAATTGGTGTGGAAAATGCAGAAGGATTTACTACAAATAGGGTTATTGGTATAAATAAATTAAACGATCTCAAATAAAAGTTTCATATATCTAAGTATTCTATTAAATTTGCGCCTTGTTAAATGGTGGTTGTAGTTCAGTTGGTTAGAACGCCTGGTTGTGGTCCAGGAGGTCGCCGGTTCGAGTCCGGTCTTCCACCCAATTTTAAACCCTCGAGAAATTGAGGGTTTTTTTATTTTAATATTTTATAGTTAATGCTCTTTAAAATTGGAATTAATAGTAAATCAAATATTTAGACCTAATTAATTGAAATTGTTTAATACCATTTTTCCAGCTTGATTTAATGTCTTTTTCACTTACTCCATTAATTATTTGCTCTTTTAATTCTTTATTTCCAGCTAGTCTATTAAATCCTTTTTTAAAAAAATTTTCTTTGTTATTAGAATTATTATAGGCCTCAATTATCCACTTTAAATTTATTTCATTAAGAATAGGAGAGTCTCTTAGATCTTCACCATAACATTTGGTGTTAATATATTTTGGATTTTTAGCTCCTGGCATTGATAGTGGAGTGAATGTAAAAGTTTTATTTTCCCAATTTGGATTTCCAATTATCTGAAACTGTAAATCAGTACCTCTTCCTATACTAACAGAAGTGCTTTCAAATAAACACAAGCTAGGATATAAATTAATAGAACGTTTATTAGGTAGGTTAGGGGAGGGTTTAACAGGAAGATCGTAAATAATCTTTCTGTTGTAATTTTTTATTTCAATAACTCTAAGGTCACACTTAACTTCGTTTTTTAGCCATTTTTCTCCATTTATCATTTTTGCATATTCACCTATTGTCATTCCGTGGACTATTGGAACAGGATGCATTCCCACAAAGCTTTTGAACTTAAGGTCAAGTACGGGGCCATCTACAAAATGTGCATTAGGATTTGGTCTGTCAAGAATAATAAGTTTTAGGTTGTTTTCCGCTGCAGCTTCCATAACATAGTGAAGTGTAGATATATAGGTGTAAAACCTGGCTCCTACATCTTGAATATCAAAAATTAAGACATCTAAACCCTTTAATTGTTCATTTGTTGGTTTTTTGTTAGATCCGTATAATGAAACAATTTCTAGACCAGTTTTTAAATCAATACTGTTTTTTATTTTTTCACCTGCATCAGCTTCTCCTCTAAAACCATGCTCAGGTGAGAATACTTTTTTAATTCTAACATTAAGTTTTATAAGAGAATCAATTAAATGAATTGATTTATTATTGTCTTTTATTTGAGAAGTTGAGTTAGCAATTACACCAACACTTAAATTTGTTATTTCATGTAAATATTCTTTTAATTGATTTGAACCAACCGATATTGACTTATTATCTTGAGAAAAAGATAAATAGTTAAATGCAATTAAAATCAAAAAATAGGTACTTTTGATTTTAAATTTATTATGTTTCATTGTCTATGGGATTTGAATCAATTATAGCATCTCGATTTATAAGGTCTAATCCCTATAAAAATACTATTTCCGCACCAATTATAAAAATATCGATATTATCTATTGTAATGGGATTTGTTATGATGTTGATTTCAATATCATCTGGAGTTGGTATGCAAAAAACAATTCAAAATAAGATTTCTTCATTTTTTGGACATATTACAATCTCAAATTTTCAAAACAATTCTTCTCAATCTTCTTTGAAACCTATTTCAATTAATCAAGATTTTTATGTTAATAAAACTAATCAAGAAATTTCTCATATTCAATCTGTAGCTTATAAATCAGGATTAATAATCACTGAATCAAACTTTGAAGGAGTCATGTTTAAAGGAGTAGGTTCAGATTTTAACTATGACATTTTTTTACCGTATTTAATTAAAGGAAAAATACCGCTCTACAATAGCCAGGTTAGTAATGAGGTTATTATTTCTCAACATTTATCTGAAAGGTTGTTGCTCGGTATAAATGATAAGTTTAAAGCTACTTTTTTTAAAAATGATTCGTTTTCTATTCCAAATGAAAGGGTTTTTGAAGTTTCAGGTATATATAATTCTGGTTTAATAGAGTTTGATAAAATGTATTTTATAGGAGATATTAAGCATGTTCAAAGAATGAATAAATGGAATGAAGAACAAGTAGGTGGTTTTGAAGTTTTTATAAAGGAATTCAATAACATTAAAAAAGTTTCAGACGATTTATACGTTAATTCTTCATCAGAATTAGACGTTCAAACTATTTCTGAAAAATTCATTGATATTTTTAACTGGATTGCGCTATTTGATATGAATGTATTACTGATCATTGTGATTATGATTTTAGTAGGTGGGGTAAATATGATAACAGCTTTACTTGTAACAATATTAGAGAAAACTCAAATTATTGGAGTTTTAAAAGTTATAGGAGCAACAAATAAAAGTATAAGATCAATATTTTTAACTAACGGTCTTTATCTTATTTCTATCGGACTTCTTCTTGGAAATTTTATAGGCATTGGACTTATTTTGTTTCAAAAATATACAGGTTTTTTAAAATTAGATCCACAAACTTATTATGTTTCAGAAGTTCCTCTTGATTTTAATATTTTGTCAATTATTATTTTAAATTTTAGTGTTTTATTTTTCTGCTCAATTATGTTAATTATACCTTCTTTTATAATAACAAGAATTTCCCCGACAGATTCACTTAAAATTAAATAAGTAACATATTAACTATAATTAATTACAAAGCTTATTCTTACATTTGTATTTATAAAATCTGTATGAATTATTCAAAGAATATCTTAGAAACTATAGGAAATACTCCGCTGATTAGATTAAATAAAATTACTCAAGATGTAGATGCCTTGGTATTAGCTAAAGTTGAGTATTTTAATCCTGGAAGTTCTGTCAAAGATAGAATGGCTCTAAAGATGGTTGAAGATGCTGAAAATGATGGAAGGTTAAAGCCAGGATATACTATTGTTGAAGGAACCTCTGGTAATACTGGAATGGGTTTAGCTTTAGCGGCTATTGTCAAAGGATATAAACTAATTTGTGTTTCTACGGACAAACAATCAAAAGAGAAATTTGATGTTTTAAGAGCTGTTGGTGCAAAAGTTATAGTTTGTCCAACTAATGTAAAAGCTGATGATCCAAGATCTTATTATAGCACTTCTAAAAGGATTGGAGAAGAAACTCCAAACTCTTGGTATGTTAATCAATATGACAATCCTTCAAATGCTGCTGCGCATTATCAATCAACAGGGCCTGAAATATGGGCTCAAACAGATGGTAAAATTACTCACTTTGTTGTAGGAGTAGGGACTGGAGGGACTATTTCAGGTGTTTCTAAATTTTTAAAAGAAAAAAATCCTAATATTAAAGTCTGGGGAATAGACACCTATGGTTCAGTTTTTAAAAAATATCACGAAACAGGTATTTTTGATGAAAATGAAATTTATCCATATATAACAGAGGGTATTGGTGAAGACATCTTGCCTGAAAATGTGGACTTTAATTTAATTGACAGCTTTGAAAAAGTAACTGATGAAGATGCTGCTATTTATACTAGAAGGTTGGCAAAGCAAGAAGGTATTTTTGCAGGAAATTCTTGTGGAGCAGCAGTAAAAGGGGTTATTCAACTGAAAAAACATTTTAAAAAAGATGATGTTGTGGTTGTTTTACTACATGATTCAGGAAGTCGTTACATTGGAAAAATGTATAATGATGAGTGGATGGAATCCAAAGGATTTAGTTTAGACTAATTTTTTATAAATGGACAATTACATCTTAAATTATCCTAACAATAAGTTAATAAAAAATCAAACTAGTTCTATATTGTCCAATAGTGATTCGTTAAAATTTCATCAATCTTTGAAAGGCTATAATAAGTCTCAATTACATGAACTTCCTGAGCTATCAAAAGTTTTAAATATCTCAAATTTATTAGTCAAAGATGAATCTTCAAGATTTGGATTAAATGCATTCAAAGCTCTAGGAGCTTCATATGCTGTAAGTCAAATTTTGAAAAAGAAACCTAACGTCTCAGCTTTTTGTACAGCAACTGATGGAAATCATGGTAGGGCTTTAGCATGGTCTGCGGAATTATACAAAAAAAAATGTATTGTATTTGTTCCAAAAGACACATCAGATCTACGTATTGAGGCTATTTCAAATCACGGTGCCAAAGTAGAGAAGTTAAATTTGAATTACGAAGATACTTGTAAGCATGCTTTAGAAATGTCTTTAAAGATGAATTGGGAACTTGTTCAAGATGCTTCTTGGATTAACTACGAGCTAATTCCAGCTTATATAATGTCTGGTTACTTAACTCATTTAAGCGAGATGGAGGATACGATTAACAGGTTGAACAAACCTAATTTTGATATTGTTTTTTTACAATGTGGAGTGGGTTCTTGGGCAGCATCTTGTATATGGTATTATTTAAATCGTTACGGAAAAAATAGACCTAAAATAATTATAGTAGAACCAGTTGAATCTAGTGGAGTTTTTGAGTCTTTTAAAAAAGGAAAAAGGATTTCTCCAGATGGAAGTTTAAAAACAATAATGGCAGGCTTAAATTGCGGGATTCCATCTAAATCTGCATGGAGCATAATTAAAAATGGTTGTGATGGATTTATGAAAATTACAGACAATGAAGTTATGTCTTCCATGAGACTTTTTCATAAACCTTTAAAAAAAGATTCTAAAATAATATCTGGAGAATCTGGAGCAGCTGGCTTAGCTGGTTTAATAAAATGTTTGAACGATAAGGAAGCAGAAGGTTTAAATAAACATATAGGCCTAGATGAAAATTCTCGTGTTTTAGTTTTTAATACAGAAGGAGATACAGATGCACGTAGTTTTCAAGAAATTATTAAAAATTAATTAAAAATACTGCTAGGGAATACTATTACACTTTCGTACCCGTTTTTATTGACACTTGATACTCCAAACAAATAATTATCTAATACGATTCCATTTAAAGTAAAGTTATATACTAAACCAACAAATCTACTGTGTTCCCAATAGGGAGCTGTAGTATCTCTCCAATATATTTTATATCCAATGATATTATCATCATTTGATTTATCCCATT
>CAJWFY010000040.1 GCA_913031655.1 uncultured Flavobacteriaceae bacterium | reverse complement strand
TAACTATATTATTCATATAAAATTATGACTCCAAAAATATATGTAATTTTACTATCAAATTAAATAGTACTTGCAAACAAAAAATTCATACATATCTAGAATTGTTAAATTAATTTTTATTTGCATGCTATTGTTTAATATAAAAATTAATTATTCACAAGATGTTAAAGAAAATGATTCTATTGTTTTAAATGATACATTAACCAAGCCTCAACTTTTACTTGGTAAGATAACAAGAAATGCAAAAGGATATATTAAAATTAATAAAGAAGAGGGAAAGCTATATCTGTATGATAAAGCTGAACTGTATTATTTAGACACAGAATTAAAGGCAGGAATAATAGTTTTAGATTATAACAAAAATGAAGTTTCTGCTGGAAGAATAAAAGATTCATCAGGACAATTAATACAGCCACCCTATTTTAAACAGGCAGGTAATGAGGTCAATCCTGATTCTATAAGATTTAATTTTGATACAAAAAAAGCTATTATATGGAATTCTAAAAGTGAACAAGACGGAATGAATATTTCCGCTTTAACTACTAAAAAAGAAAATGACTCCGTATATTTTATTAAAGAAGCTAGAGTAACCACATCAAAAAACACTGTTGACCCCGATTATTATATTAGAATTAGAAAAGGAAAATTTATTCCTAAAAGCAAAATAATAGCTGGTTTAAGTAACTTATACATAGCAAATGTACCAACTCCAATTTTTTTACCATTTGCTTATTTTCCTTTAACTGAAAACAGAAGAACTGGTTTTATTTTTCCAAGCATTGGGCAAAACAATGATAGAGGATATTTTGTTCAAAACGGAGGATATTATTTTGCCCCTAGTGACTTGTTTGATATCACCCTACTTGGAGATTATTATACTAACGGGAGTTATGGATTTAGAGCTGAATCAAAATATAGAAAAAGATATGCCTTTAACGGATCTTTAAGTATAAGGTTTGAAAATTTAATAGATGGAGAGAGAGGGTTGCCAGGTTACTCAAAAAATAATATTTATAACATAAGATGGTCTCATAGTCAAGATTCTAAATCAAATCCTAACAGTAGGTTTTCAGCTTCTGTAAACCTAGGAAGTAGTAATTATTTTAGAGAATCAGTAAATCAACTAAATACTCCAAACTTCTTAAACAATACTTTAAACTCATCTGTTTCTTATTCAAAGACCTTTAGGTCATATCCCTCAGTTAACTTATCATTAACTGCCTCACATTCTCAAAATACTAGAACTCAAACAGTGAACATGAGCCTACCTACCCTTCAGGCTAACATGGAAAGGATCTATCCTTTTGTTAAAAGAAATGGTCAGAAAAAAGGAATTTTAAAAAATATAAACCTTCAGTACTCTGTTAGAGGAGAGAATAGGATTCAAACCTCTGATTCACTTTTTCTAAAAAAAGAAATGTTCAATGATGCCTCATATGGGATGAAACATTCTATTCCTATTAGTACAAATTTTAAAGTTCTTAAAAACTTAAGCGTTAGTTTAAGTGGGAATTTTGAAGAGGTTTGGGCAGGTCAAACTATAAAAAAAAATGACTACGATATTATTGCTCAAACCCAAGGAAAAAAAGATACAATAAAAAGTTTTGACAGGTTTAGCAAGTATAGTTTCAATGCCAGTATTGGTACAACAATATATGGAGTTTTTGATTTCAAAGAAGGCAAAAGAATTCAATCCATTAGACATGTAATGCGTCCGTCAGTAAATTATGGAATCAATCCTAGTTTTGAAAAATATTATGATAAATATATAATAGATGCCAATGGAAATACCAGCGAATACACAAGGTTTGAAGGAGGATTTTTTGGTGCTCCTGGAAATAGATTTTCTAGTTCCATAGGGCTAGGTTTAAGCAATGTTTTAGAAGCCAAAGTCCGCGACAGGGATAGTTCTGTAGTTGAACCAAAAAAAATTAAATTATTAAATAATCTAAACTTAACAACTAGTTATAATATAGCATCTGATTCTTTAAACTGGAGTCCAGTTAGAATGACAACTGGAACTTCGCTGTTTGATGATAAATTAAATATAAACATTGGAGCTACTTTTGATCCGTATTCTTTAAATGAAAATGGATCAAGAATTAATAAATTAAACATTAATGATAACGGAGGACTTTTTAGAATGACCAGCGCTAATATAAATATGGGCTTTTCTTTTTCAAGTAAAAATTCTAAAGAAGATAAATCTTCTAACTCTGATCGAAGCAATTCAAGAAGTGGAGGAAGAGATGATGACTTATTTGGAAGAGTAGATGATTTTGCTGACAGTTCATTTGATGATAATGAGGAAGAAGATGAAGAGGAAGAAGAGGAAATAGATTCAGGGTTTTACAATAACAAAATGCCTTGGGACATTAGGCTAGCGCATTCTTTAACCTATTCAAATAATAGAGCACAAAAACAAATAACCAATAATTCTTTAATGTTTTCTGGAAATATATCATTATCAAAAAAGTGGAAAATCGGAGGTTCTTCAGGTTATGATTTCAAAAATAGTGGTGTAACCTATACTCAACTAAGGTTTGAAAGAGATTTAGATAGTTGGAAAATGAATTTTAACTGGGTTCCGTTTAGTACTAGAGCCTCTTGGTATTTCTTTATAGGAATAAAATCAAGCATACTAAGTGATTTAAAGTATGACAAAAGAAGATTACCTGACAAAAGACTTTAAATGAGATTAATAATTTTAATATTTTTATTGATTAATGTAAATTTATATTCCCAAAACAATATGAAAAAAATTATATACTCTAATAATGCTCCAAAAGCTTTAGGGCCTTATAGTCAAGCAATTTTAATTGACGATACACTTTATGTTTCTGGCCAAATTGCACTAGACCCTCAAAGTATGAAAATGATAGATGGTACAGTTGAAGAGGAAACACAAAAAGTAATGCAAAATATTAAAGCAATTCTTTTAGAAACAAATTTTACATTTGAAAATGTTATAAAAGCAACAATTTTCGTTGCTGACATGAACGACTATAGTAAAGTAAATTCAATCTATGGAGCATATTTTAATGATAAAACTGCTCCTGCAAGAGAGCTTGTAGAAGTATCTGCATTACCTAAAAATGCTAAAGTAGAAATTTCAGTAATAGCAAAACAAATTAACTAGGCAATAGATTGATGATGGGAAACTAATCCTTCAATGGGTTTTTTGATTACTTTGCCCATTTTTAATCCTTTTGATTTTAAAACTTTCTCTAAATCTTCTTGAAGGTAAAAACTTATTGAACCAACAAAATGTAAAGGGAATTCATTTGGATTTTTAAATTGATAAATTTGATTTTCTACAAACAATTCAAAACCTTTTGTAATTAGATTTTTAGAATACTTAAGGTCTTTATTTTCTACAAGAAATTTTGCAAACTTTGCTAAATAAGTATTTGGGTTAGGTTTTTTGTATAAAAATTCTTTAATATTTTCTGGTTGTAAATTAAATTCATCTTTAAATTTAGTTGATAATTCTAATGGCATTTTATTAAAATAAAAATCTCTTAATAGTTGTCTTCCAAAGTAATTTCCACTTGCATCATCCATTAATATATATCCTAAAGAAGTTACTTTTTGATGAACTTTTTTTCCATCAAAAAAACTACAATTAGATCCAGTACCAACTATCGAAACAATTGCTTTTTCTCCTGCTTTACAACATGAATATACTGCAGCATATGTGTCTTCTTTAATATTTATTTTAGCATTTATAAATATTGGATTAAAAACTTTTAATAGTAATTCTTTTGGTGGTTCAGTACCACAGCCAGCTCCGTAAAAATAAATTTCTGAAACTTTTTTTCTAACTTGATAAAGATCATAATTATTAATTATTCTTTCTTCAAGCACGTGTTCAGTAAGTACTTGAGGGTTTAAACCTAAAGTTTGAGTTTCAAATAATTTATCACCATTATCATCTATTGCAATCCAATCAGTTTTAGTAGATCCACTATCAACAATAAGTTTCATAAAAATTTTATAAAGAATTTACATGACAAGCTAGGTCTATAAGCTTACTAGAATAACCCGCTTCATTGTCGTACCAAGTAACAATTTTAAAAAAAGAGCTATTTAATTCAATTCCAGCATTGTAATCGACTATAGATGTTCTGGTATCTCCAATAAAATCTTGGGAAACAACTAAATCTTCAGTATAGCCTAAAACACCACTTAACTCATTTTCTGAAGCTTCTTTTAAAGCTTCCATAACCTTGTCATAAGAAGTTTTTGATTCTAACTTAACAGTTAAATCTACAACAGAAACATTAGCAGTAGGCACTCTAAATGCCATTCCAGTAATTTTACCTGCCAAACTTGGAATTACTTTTGTTACAGCTTTAGCTGCTCCTGTTGAAGCTGGCATTATATTTAAAAGTGAACTTCTTCCTCCTCTAAAATCTTTTTTTGAAGGACCGTCTACAGTAAATTGAGTGGCTGTAGTAGCATGAACGGTTGTCATTAAAGCTTCAGAAATAACAAATTTATCATTTAATACTTTAGCTACAGGAGCCAAGCAATTTGTAGTACAAGAAGCGTTTGAAACAATTAGATCACTAGACTTTACGTCATTATGATTAACACCAACTACAAACATTGGAGCATCTGGAGATGGGGCAGAAATAACAACCTTTTTTGCTCCTCCATCAATATGTAATTGTGCTTTTTCTAGTGATGTGAAAATTCCTGTACATTCAGCAACGACATCAGTATTAATAGAATCCCAACCTATTTGCTTTGGATCTCTTTCAGCAGTAATTTTAATAACATTACCATTAACTACTAAATTACCATTTTCAACATCAATTGAAGCATCACAAGTTCCGTGAACAGAATCATATTTAAGTAGATAAGCGAGGTGTTCTACATCTAAAAGATCATTTATTCCAACCACCTGAACATCATCTCTATTTAAAGAAGAACGAAAAACCATTCTACCTATTCTTCCAAAACCGTTAATTCCTAATTTAATTTTTGACATTATTTTATTTATTTAATTTTACGAGTTCAAACCTAAAAAAAATATTACAACAATAATTTTTTAAAGTAAGTTTTTTATTTGTTTTGAGAATTTCACATTATATAAGATTAAAAATGAGATTATAACAACGACTAAGTATTCATAATCTGAGAAACTCTAAGAAGTTCAGAGTTAATTTTAGTTTTCCCTTTTATTGCAGCTTTTAGAGGCGTCAAATTAATCTTACCATTATTTAAACCAATCATCACCCCTTTCTCACCATCCATTAAACATTCTACTGCCTTAACACCCATTCTTGATGCCAGTACTCTATCAAAGCAAGAAGGACTCCCTCCTCTTTGCATATGACCCAGTACTGAAACTCTAATTTCATAATTAGGAAATACATTTTCTACACTTTTAGCTAATTCAAAAACATTTTCTCCAGTTTTATCTCCCTCAGCAACAACAATTATACTGGATGTTTTTCCAGAACTTTTACTTTTTTTGAGTGAAGAGATTAAAACATCCAAACCAATATTTTCTTCAGGAATTAAAATTTCTTGAGCACCAATTGCAATTCCAGAGTTTAATGCTATATGTCCCGCATCCCTTCCCATCACTTCAACAAAAAACAATCTATCATGAGAAATAGCAGTATCTCTAATTTTATCAATTGCTTCCATTACGGTATTCAAAGCAGTATCATAACCCAGTGTATGAGTGGTTCCAGATAAATCATTATCTATTGTACCAGGGATACCAACAACTGGAATATTAAATTCATTTTGAAATATCAATCCTCCAGTGAAAGAACCATCCCCTCCAATAACAACTAAAGCATCAATATTATATTTTTTTATATTTTTAAAAGCCTTTACCCTACCTTCTTTCTCTCTAAACTCATTTGACCTTGCAGAATACAACATTGTTCCTCCACGATTAATAATCCCCCTTACACTTCTTGTTTTAAGAATCTTTATCTCGTCATTTATTAATCCTTGAAAACCTCTAGTAACACCATAACATTCTATATCATAAAATGCACAAGTACGAACAACTGCTCTTAAAGCAGTATTCATTCCAGGAGAATCACCTCCAGATGTTAATACAGCTATTTTTTTTATTTTCATCTTCAAATTATTAAATGTAAAATTACAAACTAATTTTTAAAGCGTTAATAAGATTATACTTATTTAGAATTATTTAGTTTTGATTTTGATTTTTTTTTAAAAATTGTCCTAAAGCTATCAAATTCTAGCTCATAAGAAATACCTAAACCTTGCGTATAGCCAATGTCGTTTGCAAAATACTGATATTCATTTTCTTTATTAAAAAATCTAGCTTTTAGGTTTCCTTCTTCATTCAAAAGAAATTCAATCTGAACATCTCCTATAATTACATTTTTTTCTTCACCACCAACTGGAACGCCCACTTTGCCATTAATTAAGATCTTGTCACTTATTTCAGTCTTTAAGGTAAGACCCAATCTGTCTCTATTTAACAAAGAAGAAGCTGCATTTTTATCACCTTTTAAATAGTTAATTCCAATATTCATCTTATCATCAGAATTTGTAAAAATATCATCAATAATACCTGATGCCTTTTGAAATAAATTATTTGTAATTGCTTGTGATGAAACTGAGGATAAAGAAACTTCATCAATAAAAGTTCCTTGATATAGTAATGAAATAGCTTGTTTTTGTTTCTTCTCATTATCAACTAAATAATACTCAATTTCTGATTTTATAGGACCACTTGTATTTGGAAAATTAATTTCAAAATCAGGTGTATTCATTTCAATTAAATTTCCAGAAAGAAAAACATTAACATTGGTTGGTATTTTCCTGTTAAAATTAGTGTTCTGAATTAAGATTGCTGGGTTTGCTCCACCAGGAACTTCGTAATTAGCATATAAATCAATTTCCGCTAAGTATGGGTCTCCATTCCAAACTAAAGTAGAGCCTTTAATGATATCAAATTCTCTATTAACAATGCCTAATGATTTATAAAAATAAGATCCTTTTTCTACTATATAGTTTCCGAAAATATTAAAATTTCCTAACGTATTTATTTGAAAATTCAAATTTCCAGTCCCAATTCCTTCAATTTTAGAGTTAGATTCTGAATCTAAAATCACTTCTAACTTGGCATAGGGATTAAATTCAATATCCAAATCAACTTTTAATCCATCATCTTTAGTTAAAGTCATATCAGGCTCTTTATCTTTTGAATCAACAAAACTTAAATAATTCAAATCTCCTGTATTTTGTGACTTTTTGATAGGTATAGTTAATCTAGTACCTTCATTTGTAGAACCTTTTACAATAATTGAAAGATCGTTTCCTGGGCCACTTATTATCGCTTTTCCATTAAGCATTCCTTTTCCATAATATAAAAAATCAGGACTAAAATCAGTATCTAAAATCATCAGGTTATCTGAGCTTATTTTTAAATCTAAATTCCAATCTTTAAACTTATTATGAAAAATTTCACCTGAAATAATTCCCTCAGAAAATGATTCTTTATTGTAAAGGGTAAAATCATTAATTAAAAATGATTGATTTTCTAAAATAAAACTAGGATTGTTTTTTAATTGATAACGAACATTTAAATAAGGAATTTTAAAGCTTACATTGTCTGTCTTTATTAATCCTGTAAAAATGGGAAATTTTGAAGATCCCGAAATAAAGACACTTGAGTTAAATAATCCTTCAAAATCTGAAATGACGTTCTTGCCAATTTTTGAAAACGGACTGATATCAAAATCTTTGGTTACTAGTTTCATTTCAATAGGAATAAACTCTTCTTCTAAACTGAAATTTCCATTTAAATTTAAATTTTCAAATGTGTCTTTAATAACTTTAAAAGTTAGATTAAAACTTTTTAAATCTTTTGAAGCCTCAATTTTTAAGTTAGCTATACCTAAATCTTCTTCATTTGCTTTTAATTCATTAATTGTAATATTTGATTCTCCTTTATACAATTCATTTTCTTTGTTAAGATTTAAATCGCCATTAATATTTCCAGAAAATAAAATATCCTCTTTTTTTGATATAAAATTATCTAGACTAACATTCTTAAAGGAAAAAGAATAATCAGACCTATATATATTATCCGCTAAACTAAATTTTATAAATTGATCATTATTTTTAAAGTTAGCATTCAATAATTGTAAATCTTTGAATTCTCTATCAAAAACAAGTTTTGGAATTAAAAAAGTATTTTCTTTTTCTAAAGACCAAGCTTGATTGTTGATAGTAAGATCTAAATCTGTAAATCCAATTACTGATTTATTTGAGACATCTATTGTGTGATAAAATTTCAGATTATTAACATCTTGAGCCAAAGAATTATATTTAGATTCAATAAATAAAGTGTCATTAATGAATTCTGATTTTAGACTAAAACTTTTTCCGTTTATAAGTTTAGATTTTAAACTACTTATATTAATAAAACCTTTTTTGTTGTTAGCAATTAATTCTATATTTTCTAACAAAACATCATTGTATTTTATTTTAGAAGATTCTAAATTTAATTGATAGGCTCCATCCTCACTAAACACTCCTTTAACAAAGGTGTTTTCATCAATAAAAAGACCACCACTAAGAAGATTAAAGAATTTTGGTTTTAAATTTAAACTAAAAGATATATTTTGAGTTTGGGTAGAATTAATTGAATTATAATTTGAATAATGGTTTCCAAAATTATTTAATAAAAATGGTTTTAAATTATAAAGATCATATTCTCCAATTAAAATTCCATTTATAATATCATTAGATGAAAGGTTTATAATCCTTTTACCTTCGTTGTTCCTTAGTTGAGCGTAAAAATTGTCAAAATCAAATACTTTTTCACTAGTCAGGTATTTACCGTTTTTAACAGTTAAATCGCCTATTAAATCCTTCATATTACTTCCTCTAAGTTTTACAATAACCTCACCACTTAAATTTGCACTTTGATCAAAACCTAAATTGAATAAATCAGCATTATTAATTGTTGTGTTAAAATCAAAATCAATTAAATCTTTACTAAAATCTACTAAACCATTAAAAACTAGTTTGAGTTTATTGTCATAAGAAACTAAATTACCATCAAAGACTTGATCTTTAACTTGTCCGAATATTTCAATATTTTCAAAAAAATTGGATTTATATGAAAAGTTGTTTATTTTTCCTGTAATGGATGAATTTAGGTATTTAGTTGTAAAACCTCTACCTGTAATCCCTAATTCAAAATCAGACCTACCTAACCCATCAATATTTATAAAATTCGATAAATCAAAATTAAATCCTTTGACAGAACCTTCGTATACTGCATTATCAATTTTCGACAATTCCGATATTTTCAATGATGATTTAATCGAGCCTTGATTAACCTTTAAGTCAAAATCAGATTCAACTTTATTAGAACTAATCTTAGCTACTCCATTTAAACTGAACGACCCTAAACTTTTTAAAGATGAAGGAATTATAGTGCCAAAAATTTGTGGAAAAATCAAATTAACTATTTCAGATGAAGTATCTATTTTCTTGAAATCTAATGTTAGATTGTAATCTTTATTATTGCTAAACAAGTCTACAATAGAAGAGTTGAAATTTATTTGATTCCTCTTATTTGAGAAAAAGATGTTATTTAAAGACATCTCATTTAAAGTTCCATTTAAACCACCACTTAATACCCACTTGGAAACATATGCTTTATTTATTTTATCATAAAATGAGTTAAAATCTGAGGATATTATTTCTGATTTTTTTAAATTAAAATCAAAAAATAAAGAATCTGAAATTTCCTGAAAATTCATTTCATTAATTTTGGAGAAATCAAATTCTAAATCGGCATTTAGGTTTGAACCACCAAACTTTATGTTAGCATCCTTTAATAAAATCTTTTTGTTAGAAAAGTTGAAAAAAGAAGATAGATTATTTAAATCCACCGTGTAATTATTTTTTAAATTCAATTGTTCAATTTCAAATTTTAAATCATTTTCTATAAATCTAAAATCTTTAAACAAGAAATTTAAATCAGAAACAACAATCATTTTATTACTTTTATTAAAATCTTTGAATCTTATAATTGCATCACTTGATTCTATTGTATTTATCAAATAATTTAAATCTGATTTCTTTAAATTTTCTTTATTTTCTAAGCTTATTTTATTAATAAAGAGTTCTAAATTTGTCAGATTATCGTTTAAATATTTATATATATTCAAATTGACTCCCTCCAAAGAAAGAGAGCTAAAATTGAAATCTGCGGAAAGCATCTTACCTAAGCTCGTTGGACTTAAGTAAAAACTGTTAAAATATATTAAAGTGTCATTTTTATGGTCCCTTATAAGGAAATCATTTAAATCTATCTTTCCTGAATAATCTAATTCAGCTCTACTAATTTCTAATTCAGTTCCGTATTGTTCATTTATACTGTTTGCTATTTTTTGAGCAAAAAATGTTTGAACAGTTGATGAAGAACTGAAAGAAATAACTATAACTGCAAGTGCAATTATTGAAAAAATTAATATTCTATATTTTTTTAAAAAATTTTTAATATTTATATGTATTATCTTTGTTAATAAACAAAAATTGTGCCTACTTATATTTTAGGAATAGAATCTTCTTGCGATGATACTTCAGCATCAGTACTATGTGACGGTAAAGTATTGTCTAACCTTGTAGCTAATCAAGAAATTCACAAATCCTATGGAGGAGTGGTTCCTGAACTAGCATCAAGAGCTCATCAACAAAATATTATTCCAGTTGTAAACCAGGCAATTTCCAAAGCTAATATCGACAAAAATCAATTAAACGCCATAGCATACACTAGAGGACCTGGATTATTAGGTTCACTTCTAGTTGGATCATCCTTTTCAAAATCACTTTCAATAGGATTAGATATTCCTCTAATAGAAGTTAACCACATGCAAGCTCATTTATTAGCACACTTTATAGATGATTGCGGCTCTAAACCTTCATTTCCTTTTATTGGAGTAACTATTTCAGGCGGGCATACTCAAATAGTTATTGTAAAAGATTATTTTGATATGGAACTCATTGGAGAGACTTTAGACGATGCTATAGGAGAAACGTTTGACAAATGTGGAAAAATGATGGGATTAAACTATCCGGCAGGTGCAATAATTGATAAAAATTCTAAGCTAGGAGATCCACTGAAATATAAGTTTACAAAACCTAAAGTTGGTGGTTTAAATTATAGTTTTAGTGGCTTAAAAACTGCTTTTTTAAGATTTGTTGAAAAAGAAACTAAATTAAATCCAAATTTCATTCAACAAGAAATTAATAATTTATGCGCGTCTCTTCAATATACTATAGTAGAAATACTTTATGAAAAAGTCATATTATCTATAAAACAAACGGATATTTCAAGTGTAGTTTTTGGAGGTGGTGTTTCATGTAATAGTGGGATTATTACAAAATTTAAAAAAAATGAGTCCGTAGAAGACTATGTGTCTTATTTTCCGAAATTTGAATACACAACAGATAATGCCGCGATGATAGCTATGGTTGGTTATCTTAAATTCAATAACAAAGATTTTTCGTCAATAGAAAAAGGAGCTAAAGCAAGATATTTATTTTAATATGCAATTATTTTTTTTACCAAACTTATCTAAAAATGATAAAGTCGCTGA
>CAJWFY010000039.1 GCA_913031655.1 uncultured Flavobacteriaceae bacterium | reverse complement strand
AGTTAGAAAATAAACTAAAATCTATAGCTTCTAGTTTAAAAAATTCATCAGGCAAAGGAGTTTTTGTTACTGGAATTGATGATGTTGATGCACAAGTTTTAGCACTTAAAATAAATCAACTTATTAATAGTGAAGTAATAAATACGAGTAAGCTTAATTTAACTAGAAAGGGTGATGATAAAAAAGTTTCACAACTAGTAAGAGATCTTTCTAATAATAAAATTGATGGTTTAATTATGGCTGGAGTAAATCCTTCCTATACTCTGTCAAGTTTTAAAGAATTTAATGAAGCGTTAAAATTGCTTGATTTCTCAATTTGTTTTTCAATGAACAATAATGAAACTGCAATGTTATCCAAGTGGGTTGCAGCAACACCTCATTATTTAGAATCCTGGGGAGATGTTGAAATGAAATCTGGAGACTTTAGTTTAGTTCAGCCAACAATTAAACCGCTGTTCGATACTCAGCAATTTCAAGATGTTTTACTAAACTGGTCAGAAATTTCTAATTCATTTTATGATGAACTGAAATCCAACTGGAATAAAACTATTTTGAAAGGTCTGTCATGGAACCAAGCATTACATGATGGTGTTTTTTATCAAAATAAATTTTCAAGTAGATCTTTTAGAAAATTAGATTTAAATTCTAGAATAAGTAAAATTAACGATTCTGATACTGGAGATTTCGAATTGACTCTTTATTCAAAAACTTCAATGGGAGACGGAAGTCAAGCTAATAATCCTTGGCTTCAAGAAATGCCTGATCCGATTACTAGAGTTTCTTGGGATAACTACTTAACAGTATCAAAATCTGATGCTAAAAATTTAGGATTAAAAAATATCAATGAGTCTAACGGAGCTTTAAATAGTAATTACGCTAACGTTAAAGTTGATGGTAGTACTCTAAAAATACCGGTAATTATTCAACCAGGCCAAGCTAAAGGTTCTGTCGGTCTATCTTTTGGATATGGGAGAATTAATGGAGTTAAAAGCGAGTTGCAAACTGGCGTAAATGGATATGATTTATATAAAGATTTTGTAAATGTTCAAAATGTTTCCATTGAGTCTGTTGATGAAATTCATGAGTTTGCTTGTGTTCAATTGCACAACACATTAATGGGGCGAGGAGATATTATAAAAGAAACTACTTTAGAAATTTTTAATACTAAAAAATCTAGTGAATGGAATCATGTTCCTCAAGTGTCTCTAAACCACATTGAAACTCCAGTTACATCTCCTGATGTTGATATATGGGAGGAATTTGACAGATCAATTGGACACCACTTTAACTTATCAATTGATTTAAATGGTTGTACCGGATGCGGGGCTTGCGTTATAGCTTGTCATGCTGAAAACAATGTGCCTGTAGTTGGAAAAAGTGAAGTAAGAAGATCTAGAGACATGCATTGGCTTAGAATAGACAGATATTATTCTTCTCAAGAATCATTTTCAGATGATAATGAGACTAAAGATAATATTAGCGGAATAAAAGAATCACTTTCTGTTTTTGGAGAAATGGAAAATCCCTCTGAAAACCCACAGGTTGCTTTTCAACCTGTAATGTGTCAACATTGTAATCATGCTCCTTGTGAAACTGTATGTCCAGTAGCTGCTACTACACATAGTAGACAGGGTCAAAACCACATGGCTTATAATAGGTGTGTTGGGACAAGATATTGTGCAAATAATTGTCCTTATAAGGTTCGAAGATTTAATTGGTTTCTCTATAGTGATAATAACGAATTTGACTTCAACATGAATGATGATTTAGGTAAAATGGTTCTAAACCCAGATGTTGTAGTAAGATCAAGAGGAGTTATGGAAAAATGTTCGATGTGTATTCAGAAAACACAAAAAACAATTTTAGACGCTAAGTTAGACGGTAGAGTTATTAAAGATGGAGAATTTCAAACAGCTTGTTCTTCAGCATGTGATTCAGGAGCGATGGTCTTTGGAGATATTAATGATAAAGAAAGTGAAGTTTTAAAATTAAAAGAAGATGATAGAATGTATCATCTTTTAGAAAGTGTTGGTACAAAACCAAATGTTGTGTATCAGGTTAAAGTTAGAAATACGTAAAAAGATAAAATAATTATATGTCATCTCATTACGAAGCACCTATTAGAAAACCTTTAGTAACTGGCAATAAGTCATATCATGATGTTTCAGTTGATATTTCTGCTGCGGTTGAGGGGAAAGCTAATAAACAATGGTGGATAGTCTTTTCAATTGCGTTAGTTGCATTTTTATGGGGTTTAGGATGTATGATTTATACTATTTCAACTGGGATAGGAGTTTGGGGCCTTAACAAAACAGTCGGTTGGGCTTGGGATATTACAAATTTTGTGTGGTGGATTGGTATTGGACATGCTGGTACACTTATTTCAGCAGTATTGTTGTTGTTTAGACAAAAATGGAGAATGGCTATTAACAGATCTGCTGAAGCAATGACTATATTTTCTGTCATGCAAGCAGGATTATTTCCTATAATTCACATGGGAAGACCATGGCTTGGGTATTGGGTTCTGCCTATTCCGAATGCTTACGGTTCATTGTGGGTTAATTTTAATTCACCGTTACTTTGGGATGTTTTCGCAATATCAACTTATTTATCTGTTTCACTAGTTTTTTGGTGGACAGGTTTACTTCCTGATTTTGCAATGATTAGAGACAGAGCAGTCAAACCATTTCAAAAGAAAATTTATAGTTTGGTTAGTTTTGGTTGGACAGGTAGAGCAAAAGATTGGCAAAGATTTGAAGAGGTTTCATTGGTGTTGGCAGGTTTAGCAACTCCTTTGGTTTTGTCTGTTCACACAATAGTATCATTTGATTTTGCAACGTCTGTTATTCCAGGTTGGCATACTACAATTTTTCCGCCATATTTTGTGGCTGGAGCAATTTTTTCTGGTTTTGCAATGGTAAACACTTTGTTAATCATAATGAGGAAGGTTTCAAATTTAGAAAATTATATAACGGTTCAGCATATAGAACTTATGAATATTGTAATAATGATTACAGGATCAATTGTTGGGACAGCCTATATCACAGAGTTATTTATGGCTTGGTATTCCGGTGTAGAATATGAACAATATGCCTTTTTAAATAGAGCAACTGGTCCTTATTGGTGGGCTTATTGGTCTATGATGACCTGTAATGTATTTTCTCCACAATTAATGTGGATTAAAAAACTTAGAACTAGTATTTTATTTTCGTTTTTTATATCAATAGTTGTTAATATCGGAATGTGGTTTGAAAGATTTGTAATTATTGTTACATCTCTTCATAGAGATTATTTGCCATCATCTTGGACAATGTTTACCCCTACATTTGTTGATATAGGGATTTTTATAGGTACAATTGGATTCTTTTTTGTGTTATTTTTACTTTATGCAAGAACATTTCCTGTAATAGCTCAAGCTGAAGTAAAAACTATTTTAAAAACGTCAGGAGATAATTATAAAAAATTAAGAGATAAAAAATAATGTCAGAGAAAATTTTACATGCCGTGTACGATGACGATGACAAGCTCTTGGAAGCGGTCAAAGAGATAAGAGCTTCTAATTTTACTATTGAAGAAGTTTACACTCCTTTTCCAGTACATGGACTAGATAAGGCTTTAGGTTTAGAGCCTACAAGGCTAGCTATTTTAGCTTTTATATACGGATGCATAGGCTTTGGTTTTGCCATTTTTATGATGAATTACATAATGATTGCAGATTGGCCTCAAAATATTGGTGGAAAACCTAGTTTTTCATTTTTACAGAATATGCCATCTTTTGTCCCGATTATGTTTGAATTAACTGTTTTTTTTGCTGCTCATCTAATGGTTATTACTTTTTACTTAAGAAGTAAATTATGGCCGTTTAAAGATGCTGAAAATCCAATTCCAGAAACTACCGATGATAAATTTTTAATTGAAATAAAATTTCATGATGATGGAAAAACATTGCAAGCCGTAGTTGAAAAAACAGATGTTCTTGAGGTGAAAGTAATTGAAAATAAAGATTCTAAGTAATGAAGAAAGCAACTTTTTATAGCTTAATGGTAATTTTCAGTTTTATGACTCTCTCATGTTTTGATAGTTCTAAACCGAATTATCAGTTTTTCCCAAACATGTATGAATCAGTTGGCTATAGTACCTATGAGCAGTCAGATGCTTTCGCTAATGGAATAGAAGCTCAAATACCTGTTGAAGGAAGTATTCCAAGAGGCTGGGTCCCTTATGAGTATGAAGATACTAATGAAGGTTATGAATTATCTAAAAATAATTTAATATCTCCATTAGAAATTTCAGAAAAAAATATTAAAAAAGGTAAAGAGTTGTATAATATATATTGTGCGGTTTGCCATGGTCCTAAAGGAGATGGACAGGGTATTCTTATGAAAAGAGAAAAATTTCTTGGTATACCTAGTTATGCTGATAGAGATATTACGGAAGGTAGTATTTATCACGTTTTAATGTATGGAAAAAATTTAATGGGTTCTCATGCAGGTCAAGTCAATTCTAATGAGAGATGGCAAATATCTCAATATGTAATCAGCCTAAGAGAGAAATTAATAAAATAATTAATGTATCAGTTTACAAAAAATATTAAAATCTTTTCGCTTACTCTTGTAGTTATAGGAGCTCTTGGCCTTGGGTTTGGATTTTATTCTACCCCAAGTTCTGTAGAAGAGGCAAAAGCAATGGTTTCTAATTCACATGGTGATTCTCATAAAGAAGAATCGTTATCTCATGATGAAGATAAAAATAAAGGCTCACATGAAAAAAAAGAATCTCACTCTAGTTCAACTGAACTAGATTCTCACTCAGACTCTTCTCATGACGAACATCTTTTAAATCAGTTACAAAATAGACCTTGGGCTGCATTATATGTCGCTGCATTGTTTTTTATGATGCTTTCCTTAGGGACACTAGCTTTTTATGCTATACAAAGAGCATCTCAGGCAGGTTGGTCACCTATTTTATTTAGAGTAATGGAAGGTATAACAGCCTATCTTTTACCTGGAACTTTGATTGTTTTAATTATTTTAATTCTTTCATCAATGCATTTAAATCATTTATTTGTTTGGATGGACCCTGAAGTGGTTGAGCATGATAAAATTATTCAAGCAAAATCAGGATATTTAAACTCACCTTTTTTAATTGCTAGAGCTGTTTTTTATATTTTAGGATGGAATCTTTATAGATATTATTCTCGTAAACTTTCATTAGCTCAAGATAATTCAAATGATATTTCAAATCACAAAAAGAACTTTCAGATTTCAGCTGGATTTTTAGCTTTCTTTATTGTAACTGAATCTATGATGTCTTGGGATTGGATAATGTCTGTTGATCCACATTGGTTTAGTACATTATTTGGCTGGTATGTTTTTGCAAGTATGTTTGTTTCAGGAATTACTACTATAGCCCTAGTCACTATATATCTAAAATCTAAAGGCTATTTAGAAAAAGTAAATCATAATCATATTCACGATTTAGGAAAATTCATGTTTGGAGTTAGTATTTTTTGGGCTTACTTATGGTTTTCTCAATTCATGCTTATTTGGTATGCTAATATACCTGAAGAAGTAACTTATTTTATAACTAGAATAGAGGATTATAATTTGCCTTTTTTCGGGATGATAGTTTTAAATCTTATTTTTCCATTTTTACTTCTTATGAATAGTGATTACAAAAGAGTTAATTGGTTTATTGTAATGACAGGAATTATCATTTTAATCGGTCATTACATTGATGTGTTTAACATGATTATGCCAGCTACCGTAGGAGATCAGTGGTTTATAGGTGTTCCAGAAATATCAGGGATTTTATTTTTTAGCGGATTATTTATATATGTAGTTTTTAATAGTCTTTCAAAAGTTCCTTTAGAACCATCAGGAGATCCACTTATTAAAGAAAGTGAAAAATTTGAGTATTAATTTTTTTAAATGACAGTATTACTAACAATAACGATTTTAATTTTAACTGGTGTAGCTATTTGGCAGATCACCAAAATTTTTGAATTGTCCCAAATGGGACTTAAAAAAGATGATTCGCAGATAGCAAATGAAAAAGACAATGACCTTAACGGTAAGTTAATGTTTGCTTTTTTAGTTTTTATATATGTGGTTACGATATATTGTTTTTGGGCTTACACCAAAGTTCTTCTTCCGGAATCAGCATCAGAACATGGAGAAAAATATGACACATTACTTTGGGTTTCCTTTGCAATAATTTTATTTGCACAAACTTTAACTCAGGCTGTTTTGCATTACTTTGCCTTTAAGTACAGGGGAATAAATAATAGAAAAGCTTATTTTTTTACTCACAATAATCAATTAGAATTAGTTTGGACAGTTATTCCTGCTATTATATTTTTTGTTTTAATTATTTACGGAATGGTTACTTGGGGACAAATAATGAATTTCAGTGAAGATGACGAAAATGATTTAGTAATTGAATTATATGCACAGCAATGGAACTGGAAGGCAAGATATGGAGGAGATGATAATGTTTTAGGAGATGCTAATGTTAGGTTTTTAAATGATTTTGATGGTAAAAATTCCGTTGGAATTGACTCTTCTGATCCAAATGGAATGGATGATTTTGTTGTTACCCAAGAATTTCATTTGCCCGTTAATAGAAAGGTAATTTTTAAAATGAGATCTCAAGATGTTCTTCATTCAGCATACATGCCTCACTTTAGGGCTCAAATGAATTGTGTTCCTGGTATGATTACAGAATTTTCTTTTACACCAACAATTACTACAGAAGAAATGAGACAAAATTCCGATGTAGTAGCCAAGGTTAATAGAATTAATAAAATCAGATATGATAAAAGTCAGGATCTGATTTCTAAAGGGGAAGAAACTCTAGATCCTTATCAATTCGACTACTTATTGTTATGTGCTAAAATTTGTGGAACTTCCCACTATAATATGCAAATGAAAATAGTAGTAGAATCTGAAAAAGATTATAATAAATGGAAAGCTCAACAGCAAACATTTTCTGAAATAATTCAATAAAATAATATGTCAGCAGCTACAAATATTTCTAATTCTGATCATGATGATCACCATGATCATCACAAAGAAACTTTTATAACTAAATATATTTTTAGTCAAGATCATAAAATGATTGCTAAACAATACCTGATTGTTGGTGTTTTGTTTATGGGCTTCATTGGAGTAGCAATGTCATTATTGTTCAGATTACAGTTAGCTTGGCCTGAACAGTCTTTTGCTGTATTTGATATATTTTTAGGTGATTGGGCTCCTGAAGGAGTTATGGATCCTAATATTTATTTAGCCCTTGTTACTATTCATGGTACTATTATGGTATTTTTTGTCTTAACTGCAGGTCTTAGTGGAACATTTAGTAACTTATTAATACCTCTTCAAATTGGAGCTAGAGATATGGCTTCCGGTCTTTTAAACATGATTTCTTTTTGGCTATTCTTTCTTTCTAGTATGATAATGCTAGCTTCTTTGTTTGTTGAAGCTGGACCCGCTGCTGCAGGGTGGACAATTTACCCGCCTTTAAGTGCGCTTCCTCAAGCTCAACCTGGATCAGGAATGGGAATGACGCTTTGGCTCATTTCTATGGCTATTTTTGTTGCTTCATCTTTGTTAGGGTCATTAAACTATATAGTTACGGTTGTTAATTTAAGAACAAAAGGAATGTCTATGTTCAGACTTCCTTTAACGATATGGGCATTTTTTGTAACAGCTATAATTGGAGTTATCTCATTTCCTGTTTTACTATCTGCTGCTTTATTGTTAATTATGGATAGAAGTTTTGGAACTTCTTTCTTTTTATCTGATATTTTTGTTCAGGGTGAAGTTTTGCATTATCAAGGTGGATCTCCCGTTTTATTTGAACATTTATTTTGGTTCTTAGGTCATCCAGAAGTTTACATTGTACTTTTACCAGCGCTCGGTATTACATCAGAAATTATTGCTACTAACTCTAGAAAACCAATTTTTGGATATAGAGCAATGGTTGCTTCAATTTTGGCTATAGCATTTTTATCTACAGTCGTTTGGGGTCATCACATGTTTATTTCAGGCATGAATCCTTTTTTAGGTTCCGTGTTTACCTTTACAACTCTTTTGATAGCTATACCATCTGCTGTTAAATCATTTAATTACATAACAACACTCTGGAAAGGTAACTTACAGTTTAATCCTGCCATGCTTTTCTCAATTGGTCTAGTTTCAACTTTTATTACTGGAGGTTTGACGGGAATCATTCTAGGGGATAGTACTTTAGATATTAATATTCACGATACTTATTTTGTTGTAGCTCATTTTCATTTGGTAATGGGTATCTCTGCGCTATATGGATTGTTTGCTGGAGTTTATCATTGGTTCCCAAAATTGTTTGGAAAAATGATGAATAAAAATTTAGGATATATTCACTTTTGGGTAACTGCAATAGCAGCTTATGGTGTGTTTTTCCCAATGCACTTTATAGGAATGGCTGGGCTACCTAGAAGGTATTATACTAATACTGCTTTTCCTTATTTTGATGATTTAGCAAATATTAATGTAGTTATTACAGTTTTTGCATTATTAGCTGGAGCTGCACAATTGGTATTTTTATATAATTTCATATCTAGTATGTTTTTCGGGAAAAAAGCAGAAATTAATCCATGGAAATCTACTACTCTTGAGTGGACATCACCCGTTGACCACATCCATGGAAATTGGCACGGAGAAATTCCTCATGTTCATAGATGGCCATACGATTACAGTAAGCCAGGACATGAAATAGATTTTGTTCCTCAGACTACTCCAATTGGGGTAAATGAAGTAGAAACAGAACATTAATATTATCTAACTTATTTATTAAATAAGGGTTTGCCTTTTTGCTTATCTTTGATTTAATGAATGAAAATCTAGACCCAACAGATTCGAATTATTCTGGTGAAGAATTAGAATTTGACAAAGCGTTAAGACCCTTGTCATTTGATGATTTTGCAGGACAGGAGCAGATTTTAAATAATTTAAAAATATTTGTTGAGGCATGTAATCAAAGAGCTGATGCCTTGGATCATACACTTTTTCATGGTCCTCCTGGGCTAGGCAAAACTACTTTAGCGCATATCTTAGCTAATGAACTTGGCGTTAATTTAAAAGTTACCTCTGGGCCTGTTCTAGACAAGCCAGGAGATCTTGCTGGTCTTTTAACTAATCTAGAACCTAGAGATGTACTTTTTATAGATGAAATTCATAGACTGAGTCCTGTAGTTGAGGAATATCTTTATTCTGCAATGGAAGATTATAAAATTGATATAATGATTGAGTCAGGACCTAATGCAAGAACAGTCCAAATAAACCTTAATCCATTTACGTTAATTGGAGCTACCACAAGATCAGGTTTATTAACAGCCCCAATGAGAGCTAGATTTGGTATTAATAGCAGGCTAGAATATTATAAAACAGAGCTGCTCTCGACTATTGTAGAAAGAAGCTCTGAAATATTAGATATTGAAATAAATGAAACAGCTGCAATTGAGATAGCTGGTAGAAGTAGAGGGACTCCAAGAATTTCAAATTCATTATTAAGAAGAGTAAGAGATTTTGCTCAAATAAAAGGAAATGGTAAGATTGATTTAGAAATAACTAGATATGCTTTAAAGTCTCTTAATGTAGATAAGCATGGTTTAGACGAGATGGATAACAAAATTTTAACAACTTTAATTGATAAATTTAAAGGAGGACCTGTAGGAATTAGTACTCTCTCTACTGCTGTTTCTGAAAGCTCTGAAACTTTAGAAGAAGTATATGAACCTTTTTTAATTCAACAAGGTTTTATAATTAGAACCCCAAGAGGAAGAGAAGTTACTAAACTAGCGTATGATCATTTAGGCAAAAAAAAGGCTAACTCTCAAGACGAATTATTCTAATTAAGTTTTTGATTCAAATAATAATAAATCTATACAGTAATGGAAGAAAATAGAATTTTTTATGACTTTTTAATAACTTTAAAATTTCCAGAATTTTATGCAGAGATGATTAATCTAATAGTATTTAGTTTAGTTGTTTTGCTGATATCTTTTATTTTAAATTTTTTATCTAAAAGAATTATCTCTAATTTTTTTGTCAAACTTTCTTCAAAAACTACAAATGATTTTGATGATTATTTGATATCTAATCGTGCGCAAATTTATATTTCTAAATTAATTCCAGTTCTATTTATTTATTGGGTAATTCCTTTTTGGTTAATGGGATTTGAATCATTTATTAATTACGCAACACTTTTTATTGAAATATATTCTATCCTATTAATTATCTGGATAATAAGAAGTTTTTTAAGATCAGCTAAGGATTACTTAAAAACAATAGATTCCCTAAAAGACAAGCCTATTGAAAGTTTTGTTCAGGTATGCTTAATTGTTATTTGGTTTTTGGGAATTTTAATTATTTTCTCATTAATAACTGGAAAAGAAATAAGTACTTTTTTAACTGCTATGGGTGCCTTGTCAGCAGTGATTTTACTGATTTTTAAAGATACTATTCTGGGATTTGTAGCAAGTATTCAGTTAAGCGCTAATGATCTAATAAGGATTGGAGATTGGGTAACTATGGAAAAATATGGAGCAGATGGAGATGTTATTGAAATAAATCTAAATTCTGTTAAGATTCAAAATTTTGATAAAACTATCACTACTATTCCAACTTATAAATTGATTTCAGATTCATTCAAAAATTGGAGAGGAATGAGTGACTCTAACGTTAGGAGGATTAAAAGAGCTTTGCTAATTAAAGGTTCTTCTATTAAGTTTTTAAGTAATAATGATCTTAGTGAATTAAAAAAAATTAAACTAATTAAGGATTATATTATAAAAAAAGAAAAAGAAATCTCAGATTATAATCTTAATTTAAAAGTTGATGAATCTTCTTTAGTTAACGGCAGAAGCTTGACTAACTTGGGTCTTTTTAGAGTCTATATTGAACAATTTTTAGATAACAATCCTTCGATTAATAGTGAAATGACTTTAATGTGTAGGCAATTAACCCCTACGTCTCAAGGAGTTCCCTTAGAAATTTATGCTTTTAGTAAAGACCAAGATTGGAAAAAATACGAAGATATAATGTCTGATATATTTGATCATTTATTAGCATCTTTAAAATCATTTCATTTAGAGTTATTTGAACTTCCTTCATCTTTAAACAACAATGTAAATGAATAAATCAATATTAATTTTATTATTTTTTGTTTCCCTTTCTTATTCTCAGACTATAGATTCTTCAAGCTGTACTTCTATTTATTTAATTAGACATGCAGAAAAAGTAAGAGAGAATGTAAAAGATAAAAATCCTCACTTAAATTCTAAAGGATTAATCAGGGCAGAAAAATGGGCTAGTTTCTTTAAAAATATCAAATTTGATGCAGTTTACTCTACTGATTATTTCAGAACAAAAGAAACTGCAAAATCTATTTTGATCAGAAATCAAAAGCTTGTAATTTATAACCCATCATCTATTAACTATGATGACTTTATTGAGCTTAACAAAGGTAAAACAGTTTTAGTTGTAGGTCATAGTAATACAGTTCCAGGATTTGCTAATAAAATTTTAAATAATAATATTTATAATAATATTGAAGACAATAATAATTCTAATTTATATTTTATTAATAAATGTGATGGAAAAGTTTCATTTCATGCACTGTATTATG
>CAJWFY010000038.1 GCA_913031655.1 uncultured Flavobacteriaceae bacterium | reverse complement strand
TTAAACCACATGCTCCACCGCTTGTGCGGGCCCCCGTCAATTCCTTTGAGTTTCAGTCTTGCGACCGTACTCCCCAGGTGGGATACTTATCACTTTCGCTTAGCCACTCAACCAACCAATGTTGGTCGAACAGCTAGTATCCATCGTTTACGGCGTGGACTACCAGGGTATCTAATCCTGTTCGCTCCCCACGCTTTCGTCCATGAGCGTCAGTATATTATTAGTGATCTGCCTTCGCAATCGGTATTCTGTGTGATATCTATGCATTTCACCGCTACACCACACATTCTAACCACTTCATAATAACTCAAGTCTTTCAGTATCAAAGGCCGTTCTACAGTTGAGCTGTAGGCTTTCACCTCTGACTTAAAAGACCGCCTGCGGACCCTTTAAACCCAATGATTCCGGATAACGCTTGGATCCTCCGTATTACCGCGGCTGCTGGCACGGAGTTAGCCGATCCTTATTCTTACAGTACCGTCAAGCTCCGACACGTCGGAGTGTTTCTTCCTGTATAAAAGCAGTTTACAACCCATAGGGCTTTCATCCTGCACGCGGCATGGCTGGATCAGACTTTCGTCCATTGTCCAATATTCCTTACTGCTGCCTCCCGTAGGAGTCTGGTCCGTGTCTCAGTACCAGTGTGGGGGATCCCCCTCTCAGGGCCCCTACCTATCGTAGTCTAGGTGAGCCGTTACCTCACCTACAAACTAATAGGACGCATGCTCATCTTTTACCGTTAAAACTTTAATCAATAAGTCATGAAACTTAAAGATATTATAGAGGATTAATCCAAATTTCTCTGGGCTATACTCTAGTAAAAGGTAGATTGCATACGCGTTACTCACCCGTGCGCCACTCGTCATCTGGTGCAAGCACCAATGTTACCGTTCGACTTGCATGTATTAGGCCTGCCGCTAGCGTTCATCCTGAGCCAGGATCAAACTCTTCATTGTAAAACTTTAAATAAATTTAACAACTTGAATTCGAAATGGAATTGTACTCAAAATGGGTCTTACTTAATTCTAAATTATGTAAACATAATTTTACGCTGTCTATCTCAATATTTTCAATGAACTTTAGCAATACTTCTTTTGTAATGCGAGTGCAAATATACACTGCTTTTTGAATCCCACAAACTTTAATTATAAAAAATTAAATAATTTATCAAAAACATTGGATTTCCTCATATAAAAAATTATAAAAAAAGTTGATTTATTCTACTTTTAGAGATAGTTTGATAGACTTATCTGCATTAGCTCTTTTAAGAATGTCTTCAATAATTGCATCTTCGTCAATATTAACAGGATCGTACTCTTTTTTTAACGAAATATTGAAAATTCTAGCTAAAGAACTATAAGAGAAGGCTCTAAGTCCATTTCTTAATTTTTTAATCTGTCTGTATACAGTTTCACCTGTTTCTCTATGAATTAATTTAATTAGTATCTGACCTTCTGTTCTTGTTAATTTTTTTAATTCATCGGAAAATTCTTTCTCAACAAATCTTTCTACAATCTTAGTATATTTCTTTTTCTTAGCCCTAGTTTTAATTAAAGGGAGTCTTTTTTTTAGTTTCGTCAACCTATTTGACGCCAAAACAGCATAAGGATAAACTTTAAGAGTTTTTCTTTTAACAGTATAGTATCTTAATTTGTCTTTATAACTTTTAAATTCAAGCGGCGGATAAACTGTTATTTCTTTTAAATTTATTGATTGAGACGCAATAGAATCTCCTTCAACCATTATATATACGTCTAAGTCTTTATACTTTACTTCTTGTGAATATGAGAATAGGCACAGAATTAAAGAGATTAAAAAAAACTTATGCTGCATTTTACAAAATTACAGCAATATATTTAAGTATTTATGTATTTTTGAAATCAAATTATTCCTAATGGCAACAAAAAAAATACTTAATAAAAAATCAATAGACTTTTTAGAGAAATACCTAAACAATCCATCACCAACTGGATACGAATGGGAAGGTCAAAAAATATGGATGAATTATTTAAAGCCCTATGTTGATGAGTTTATAACGGATACTTATGGTACTGCAGTAGGAGTAATTAATCCTAATGCAAAGTTCAAGGTTGTAATTGAAGGTCATTCGGATGAAATATCCTGGTATGTAAACTACATTACCGATAACGGATTAATTTATGTAATACGAAATGGAGGAAGCGATCATCAGATAGCTCCATCAAAATGGGTAAATATACATGTTAAGGACGGAGGAGTTGTAAAAGGTGTTTTTGGTTGGCCAGCTATTCACACAAGAAAGCCAGGAAAGGAAGAACAACCAAGCATGGATACAATTTTTATTGATATTGGAGCTAAAAACAAAAAAGAAGTTCTTAAAATGGGAGTTCACGTTGGTTGTGTAATAACATATCCAGATAAATTTCAAATATTAAATAAAGATAAATTTGTTTGTAGAGCAATTGACAATAGAGCTGGTGGATTTATGATTGCTGAAGTAGCAAGGTTATTGCAAGAAAATAAGAAAAAACTACCTTTTGGTTTATATATAACTAATTCGGTTCAAGAAGAAATTGGATTAAGAGGAGCAGAAATGATTTCTCAAAGGATTAAGCCTAATTTAGCTATTGTTACTGACGTTTGTCATGACACATCTACTCCTATGATTAATAAAAAATCTGAAGGTGATAATACAATGGGATCAGGTCCAGTAATTTCATATGCTCCTGCAATTCAAAATAAATTCAGAGAAAGAATAATAGAAACTGCTGAATCAAATAAAATCCCTTTTCAAAGACATGCTTCTTCGAGAAGTACAGGGACTGACACAGATGCATTCGCCTATAGTAATGGTGGAGTTGCTTCTGCCTTAATTTCTTTGCCTTTAAGATATATGCATACAACTGTAGAAATGGTGCAAAGAGATGACGTAGAGAACGTAATAAGACTGATCTATGAGACTCTACTTACAATTAAGCCTGGTGAAGATTTTAATTATTTTGATTAAAGTTTTTTTGATCCTTTAATAATTTGATCTACTACTTCTGGATTTAATAACGTAGAAACATCACCAATATTATCGATTTCATTTGAAGCTATCTTTCTCAATATTCTTCTCATAATTTTTCCACTTCTAGTTTTAGGTAAACCTGGAACAATCTGAATTATATCTGGCTTAGCTATTGGTCCTATTGTCTTTGAAACTAAATTTTTGATTTCATTAACTAGCTGATCAGTTTGTGTTTCAATATTTATTATTACAAAAGCTCTTAAAGCATTCCCTTTAATATCGTGAGGGTAACCAATCACAGCACTTTCAGCTACAATCGGATGCGAATTAATAGCATCTTCAATTGGTGCGGTACCTAAATTATGTCCTGAAACTATTACCACATCATCAACCCTTCCAGTAATTCTGAAGTTCCCTTCACTGTCTATTAAAGCACCGTCTCCAGGAAAATAATATCCAGGATAGGCAGAAAAATATACGTTTTTATAACGATCGTGATCTCCGTAAATTGTCCTAGCAATAGAGGGCCATGGAAATTTTATAGCTAACACACCTTCTTTGTCAAATCCAAGGAGCTCATTGCCCTCAGAATCTAAAATAGTAGGCTGAATCCCTATCATAGGCTTTGTAGCGAAAGTTGGCTTCTGATTTGTTACTCCAGCTAAAGATGATAACATAATTCCTCCTGTTTCAGTTTGCCACCAGGTGTCAACTATTGGACATTTGTTGTTTCCTATATTATCATTATACCAATTCCAAGCTTCCTCATTAATAGGCTCCCCAACAGAACCTAAAACTTTTAAAGAAGATAAATCAGAATTCTTAACGAATGAGATTGGGTGTTTCGCTAATGCTCTTATTGCTGTAGGGGCTGTATAAAAGTGTGTTATTTTATGTTTTTCACATATTTTCCAAAATCTATCATATTCGGGATAAGAAGGAACACCTTCAAACATAACTGAAGTTGCTCCAGAAAGTAAAGGACCATATACTATATAACTATGGCCTGTGATCCATCCAATGTCAGCTGTACACCAATATACGTCACCTGGATTATATTGGAATACATTAAGAAAAGTATAAGCAGAATAAACCATATATCCTCCGCATGAATGAACCATTCCTTTTGGTTTTCCTGTGGAACCTGAAGTGTATAAAATAAATAACATATCTTCTGAATCCATCAAGGTAGCTTCGCAATAGCTATCAACTTTTAAAATCTCATCATGCCACCATTTTTCGTTACTTTTCATCAAAACCTGCTGCCCAGTTCTTTTTAAAACTATTGTAGTTTCTATACAAGGGCAGTTCACTAAAGCTTCATCTACAATTTCTTTCAAAGCAATTGTTTTATTTCCTCTAAAACTTCCGTCAGCAGTTAATAACATTTTACATTCAGAATCATTAATTCTTGCAGCTAAAGCAGTAGCAGAAAATCCAGCAAAAACAACAGAATGTACTGCACCAATTCTAGCACATGCTAAAACAGCTATTGTTAATTCAGGGACCATAGGCATGTAGATACAAACTCTATCTCCTTTATTAATATTGTTATTTTTTAAAACATTAGAGAATCGTGATACTCTATGATGTAATTCTTTGTATGAAATTTTTTGAGTTAATTCATTGGGATCATTAGGCTCAAATAAAATAGCTGTTTGATCTGGCTTATCAATTAAATGTCGATCTAGACAATTCTCTGTGATATTAAGCTTTCCATTAATAAACCATTTAAATTCTGGCTTATTAAAATCAAAATCTAAAACTTTATTCCATTTACTTTTCCATTTAAAAGTGGAAGCAATTTTACTCCAAAAAGTTTCAGGACTTGAGACACTTTCATTATAAAATTTATTATAATCTTCTAATGATCTAGGTATGAATTTATTAATATTTTCCAAGCTTTAATTTTAAATCTAAATATAGAAAAAATCAACTACTGATTCAATCTATAGCGAAGTATTGACTTATTTATTTGCTTAACTAGTCTTGGTCCACCATAAACAAAGCCAGTATATAGTTGAACTAGACTGGCACCAGCTTTTATTTTATCTATAGCATCTTCAGAACTCATAATACCACCTACTCCAACAATCGGAAAAGATCCGTTACTTTTTTCATGCAAAAACCTGATAACTTCAGTTGATTTTTTACAAAGTGGTCTTCCACTTAGGCCACCTTTTTGACTTGTCAAATCAAAAGGAGAATTTAAATCCTCTCTAGACAATGTAGTGTTTGTAGCAATCACACCATCTATCGAGGTAAGTTTAACTACATCTATAACATCTAATAGTTGATCATTTGATAAATCTGGTGCAATTTTAAGAAGTATAGGCTTTCGCTTAGAATAAGTACTATTCTTTTCTTGAATTGCTTTTAAAAGTGAATATAAATTGTCTTTGTGCTGAAGATCTCTCAAGTTTTCTGTATTTGGAGAACTAACATTTACAGCGAAATAATCAACATATGGAAATAGTTTTTCAAAACAAATTAGATAATCTGAAACGGCATCTTTGTTATCGGTTACTTTGTTTTTTCCAATATTCCCTCCAATTACAGCCTTATTGTTACGCTTTAACCTTTCTAAAACTACATCTACCCCATCATTATTAAAGCCCATTCGATTAATGATTCCTTGATCACTTACCAATCGAAATAATCTTTTTTTAGAATTACCTTTTTGAGCAAGCGGAGTTACTGTGCCAATTTCAACAAAACCAAAACCAAATGATGAAAATTGATTAATAAACTTCGCATTCTTATCTAATCCCGCAGCTAATCCTACAGGATTAGGGAAATTAATACCAAATAATTTAGTTTCTAATTTTGGATGATTTACTCTGTAAAACACGTTAACAAAAAAAAATATGAAAGGAATTTTATTGAAAAAATTTAAAATTAAAAATGTTAAGTCATGGATTTTTTCGGGATCAAAACAAAAAAGTATTGGTCTTAACAGTTTTTTATACATCTAAATATTTAAAAAATGCTTTTATGATTACTTCTTTTTATTGATTTTTAAACTCATTTCATGAGAAACAGCTGAAATTTCGTATCTAATTTTACCTGCCATTGTCTCTAAAATGCAAGTATCACTACCTTCTTTTATTTCAACAATTTTACCGTGAAGACCACTTTTGGTGACTACTCTATCGCCTATTTTTAACGCTGTTAAAAAATTCTTTTCTTTTTTTTGTTTCCTCATTGGACCTAAAATCATAAGAAAAAAAATGGCACCTGTAAAAAGTAATAAAGGAATTACATCCATACTAGTTTGATTTAGGGGTTACTATAGCTTTAATATTTAACAATTGCTTGCCTTTAGCAGTGTTTGTAACTAAAGTAACTGTTTTTCTTTGCAAACCAGGTTTATTAGAAGAATCAAATTTTACTTTTATAACCCCAGATTCACCTGGCTTTATAGGTTGATCTTTCGGATATTCAGGAACAGTGCAACCACAACTACCTGATGCATTTGAAATTATTAAATTTGATGAGCCGATATTGGTAAATGAAAATGATGTTTCAACTATATCTCCGTCAGAAATTTCACCAAAATCATGATTAGATTTATTAAACTCTATTTCAGCAAGTTCTTCACTATTATTAATTCTTTCTGTTGTTGATTTTATATTTTCAGCTTTTATTTTTTTGGATGGATCAGAATTACATGACGTCAAAAAAAATGCAATTGTAAAAGCTACTAAAAAACTAGTAAGCGAAAGTCTAATGGTGTTTTGTGTATTTTTCATAATTTAATTTAATATCTATTCAAAAATAGTAAATAATTGCAAACCTCTCTTATTTTTATTTATCCTTTTGTCCTTATCCAATTGCTTAGATAAACTATCCATAATTCCATTAATAAATATGTTGCTTTTGTTACTTGAATATTCTTTAGCTATTTCTAAATATTCATTTATTGATACTTTAATTGGTATTGAATCAAAAAACAAAAATTCAGATAAGCACATTTGAAGGAGAATTAAATCAATTTGAGCTATTCTTTCGTTATCCCAATTAGGTGTTATTTTACCTATTTCTTCTTGTAGCATGTCCTTGTTTTCAATAACAGCTTTTATTATTTTTACACCAAAATCAGCATCTTCTTCATTTTTATAGAGTCTTTTCATTACAAAAGAAATTCTGGATCTACTTTTAATTTTTTTTAATGAATTTAAAACCAATGTGTTTATAAGAGGATAATCGTTAGCCCATGATATCTCCATGTCCTCGTAAAATTCAAATAATTTAGAGTTTGGAGCAATTATTTTTTTAAATAAATTAACAACAAACACTTTGTCTTCTTCAAAAGTATTCTTAGAATCATTTGAATAATTTTCTAACAGACTACTTTCAATAATTTCTTTCCATATTGAATCAATGTGCTCAGGGTAAGTTTCCCAGTAATTTATTTTAAATAACTTAATCTGATCTGATAAAACCTCATCAGATGATATTTTTTTTAATATTAAATTATTTGAGAATTTTTTTAAAGATATATCTGAATCACTTTTTAAAAATTTCTTTTCATTCTTAGAATGTAAATCAATTGATAAAAAATATAATTTCTTAATAAGTGACAGAGATGATATGTAAAGTTTATAAAAATTCTTATTGGATTTTAAAAAATAGTTTAATTGATGTGGGACATCTTTTTCGATTGACTTATCAAAAGCATATATAACTTCCATAGCCTTGATTCTCAATTGTCTTCTATTTAGCATTTTAAAGAACTGTTAATTAATAAAGGTGTAAAATTAAATTTATTTTTTAATAAAAAGACAATAAATTAACAAAGAATTAAATCATCATTAATGTATCTTTGAAGTAATATAATTTAATGTTAGAATTAAAGCACTTAAACAAATATTTTTTCAAATATAAAGTCAAAATTATAATAGGAATTTTAATTACTATTATAGCAAGAATATTTGCATTAATTGCCCCTAACCTTATAGGCAACTCGATAACTTTAATAGAAAATTATCTTTCCACATCATCATTAAATATTGAGACTATTAAAAGTAAACTTCTTATTAATATTTTGTTCATAATAGGTTCAGCTGTCATTGCAGGAATTTTCACTTTCATAATGAGACAAATGCTTATAAATGTTTCCAGGTTTATTGAGTTTGATTTAAAAAATGAGATTTATAAAAAATATCAGTCTTTAAGTTTTGATTTTTATAAAAACAATAGGACTGGAGATTTAATGAACAGGATAAGTGAGGACGTAAGTAAAGTAAGAATGTACGTTGGGCCAGCAATTATGTATACAATTACAACTGCATCTTTATTTATAATAGTAGTAACATACATGCTTAATGTTGCTCCAAAACTAACATTGTATACATTACTTCCTCTTCCAGTTCTATCAGTTATAATATATAAAATAAGTAAAATAATTAATAGAAAAAGTAAAGTTGTTCAAGAATTTTTATCAAAACTAACAACTTATACTCAAGAATCTTTTAGTGGAGTTAAAATTATCAAGACATACGTAGTTCAAAAATACATTAACAAGGAATTAAGGAGTTTGGCAGCAATAAGCAAAGAAAAAAACATGTCTTTGGTTAAGGTACAAGCTTGGTTTTTTCCTTTAATGATGCTATTAATTGGAATAAGTAATATTCTTGTAGTTTACATTGGCGGATTACAATACATGAACAATGAGATAGAATTGGGTGTTTTAGCTGAATTCATTATTTACGTCAACATGTTAACATGGCCTGTTGCTACTGTTGGCTGGGTAACCTCAATCGTTCAACAAGCAGAAGCTTCTCAAAAAAGAATAAATGAATTTCTTGAAACAAAACCTTCGATCATTAATCCTTCTACTAAGAAAATAGATATTAAAGGAGAAATTAAGTTTGATAAAGTATCTCTGAATTTTAAAGAAACTAATATTCAAGCTTTAAATGAAGTTTCATTTAAAATAAACAAGGGAGAATCCATAGCATTAATGGGAGATGTTGGATCTGGAAAATCAACATTACTTGAGCTAATATGTAGAATATACGATCCAACTATTGGTAAAATATTTTTAGACGGAAATGATATTAAGAAAATAAATTTAAATGAGTTAAGAACTAACATTGGATATGTCCCCCAATCTACTTTTTTGTTTTCAGATTCAATAATTAATAATATTAAGTTTGGAAAATTAGATGCTAGTTTAGATGAAGTAAAAAAATCAGTAAAAATTGCATGTTTAACAAAAGATATTGAATTATTTAAAGAAAAATACAACACTTTACTTGGAGAAAGAGGAGTTAACCTTTCCGGTGGTCAGAAACAAAGACTTGCAATAGCTAGGGCTATAATTAAAAAGCCTGAAATTTTAATTTTAGACGATAGTTTATCTGCAGTAGATACTGAAACAGAAGAAAAAATACTATCAAGCTTAAATGACATAACAAAAAAAATGACGGTAATTATTGCTACCCATCGGATATCGTCTGCAAAAACGTGTGATAAAATACTAGTATTGAAAAACGGATCTGTATTAGAATTTGGATCTCACAAAGATTTAATAAATAAAAACGGATATTATTCTACATCATATCGAAAACAATCGTCAGAAAAAGAAATTATTTAATATTTGGTGAGTTTGTTTTTTTTATCCATTTTTGAAATATAAAATAAATTATTATGGAAGAAAGAAAATACAACGATGCTGAAGATATTTTTTCAAAAATACTTAGAGCAGGTAGAAGAACTTATTTTTTTGATGTAAGGTCTACAAAAGCTGGCGACTATTATTTGACAATTTCTGAAAGTAAAAAATTCACAAATGAAGATGGTACTTTTTATTTTAAAAAACATAAAATTTACTTATATAAAGAAGACTTTGAAGGCTTTTCTTCTTTACTAGAAGAAATGACTAAATATATAGTAGACGAAAAAGGAATAGAAGTAATTAGTGAAATTCATCAAAAAGATTTTAAAAGAGAAGATTCTATTGAAGAAAAATCGAGTTCTGAAGAATCTAAAATAGAAGAGTTAAAAGCTGAAGATTCAAAAGAAAATTTCACCGACGTAGACTTTGACGATATTTAAAAAAAACATATTATGAGATACTTAAGCTGTTTAATTTTATTAATTAGTTTATACTCTCATTCACAAAGTGAGGTCAACTTATCTTATTATTTAGAAGATTTAGAGTCCTACGACATTAATATCCCTCAACCTAGCGAATATTTATTACACAAAAATGAAATTGGAAATTCTCATGTAAGTCATGACAGACTAGTGCAATACATGTATGCTTTAGCTAAGTCATCTGAAAGAATAATCATAGAAAATAGAGGTGAAACATATGAAGGAAGACCTATTCTAATTCTTACTATTTCATCAAAAAAAAATTTAGAGAATTTAGAAACAATTAGACAAGAACATATTAGCTTAAACTCCCATAGTAGATTAATAAAAGATTTAAGTAAAATGCCTGTTGTCATTTATCAGGGATACTCCATTCATGGAAATGAACCAAGTGGAAGTAACGCTGCAATGATTTACGCTTATCATTTAGCTGCTTCGAAAAGCCCTGAAACAATTAATTCATTAAATAATGCCATAATTCTTCTAGATCCTTCGTTTAACCCTGACGGACTACAAAGATTTGCACATTGGGCTAATACTAATAAGAGTATGCGTTTAAACCCCGATAGTTCAGATAGGGAATTTGATGAAAATTGGCCAGGGGGAAGAACAAATCATTACTGGTTTGATATGAACAGAGATTGGCTTCCTGTTCAACTCCCAGAATCTAAAGCAAGAATTAAAACATTTCACAAATGGTCCCCAAATATCTTAACAGATCACCACGAAATGGGAACAAATTCAACATTTTTTTATCAACCAGGAATCCCAACAAGAGTAAATCCGTTAACGCCTATAAAAAATCAGTCAATTACAGCTGAAATTGGTAAATTTCACGAAAAGAGACTCAGCGAAATAGGTTCTGTTTTTTATAGTGAAGAAGATTATGACGACTTTTATTACGGTAAGGGATCTACTTTTCCAGATGTTAATGGAAGTATTGGTATTTTATTTGAACAAGCTAGTTCAAGAGGACATCTTCAAAATAGTATAAATGGTGAAATTTCTTTTCCATTTACTATTAAAAATCAATTGACTACATCACTATCTTCATTAGAAGCGGCAATTAGTTTAAAGGAAAAGTTGTTAAATTATCAAAGAAATTTCTTTAAAAATTCAAGAAAAGAAACGTTAAAAAACAACAATGATTACTACTTAGTTGGTGATAATGATAAGTCAAAATTATTTCATTTTTATGAATTATTAAAAACGCATGAAATTAAAATTAAAACTCTTCCAAAGAATGAAGTTATAAATGATGTAGAATTTAATAAAAAATCTGCATTATTAATTCCAAAAAATCAAAATAAAAGTAGGTTAGTAAAGGCTATGTTTGAAGAAAGAACTGAATTTAAAGACAGCTTGTTTTATGACATATCGGCATGGTCCTTTTTACACTCTTTTAACCTAAATTTCACTGATTATTCAACTAAAATTAAAACTAAAGATTTAGAATTAGAGAAGCCTAAAGGAAATATTATTAATAAAAGTGATTATGCATACTTATTTTCGTGGGATGACTATTACACTCCAAAAGCGCTATACAGATTTTTAGATAAGGGAGTTAGAGTTAAAGTAGCCACAAATAATTTTAAAATTGGATTAAAAGAATTTGATTACGGAACTCTTCTTATTACTATAAAAAATCAGGATTTAAACACTAATCAAATTCATGAAATCATTCAATCAT
>CAJWFY010000037.1 GCA_913031655.1 uncultured Flavobacteriaceae bacterium | reverse complement strand
TTTTTTATTATTTTGAAACAGCTAGGTTATAAACTACAAGTCCAAAACCAATTTTGTTAATTGAATCACCAATATTATAGATTACTTCCATATTAGGAATGAAAGCATCAATAACATCATACCATCCATCTGTTCCCGCCATGTAACCAATTGGGTATATAGCCCAACCAATTATAACGAATAAAGATAGAGTCTTGTGAGCAGATTCAACTGCACCTCCTGCAGAAGCAGCAAGCTTAGCTAATTCTCCAAATTTAATCATGTATACAATGTAGAAATATGCTATACCTGAGAATAATCCCCATAGGGCAGCTCCACCAGCCATAGTTCCAGCTTCACCAATAAATCCTGTAACTAGCATTATAGTAGAAGCAACTACTAAATGAGTAAGATGTGATTTGGTTGCACCAGCAGCTCTAAGTATTAAATAGAATTCAACACACATTAAAGGAACCGTAAGGATCCAGTCAACATATCTAAATACTATAGTGTTATCTCCAGCAGCATGAGCGTCTCTCATGTACATGTAGTGAACTGCAGCAATGAAAGTAATTAACCCAGAAACTAAAATAGAAGATCTCCATTTAGCATCAACTGCGTTAAGTGATAGAAAGAAAAAAGCTGATGCTGCCATCATTGCCATTGTTCCTATCCAAAAAGTGATCCCTACTAAATCTCCAGCAGCAGGTACATCACCTAAAAAATACATTACGTTTAAAAAATTTTCCATAATTATTATAATTAATTGTTTGTTAAGACTCAAATATAGATAAATCAATGAATATTTTTATGTTTGCAGCAATAAAAGTTTAAATAAAATGCAAAATTCCCACATTCTAATCAGTAAGACTTATAAATTCATAACATTTACTTCGATTATTAGCATTATTATGTCTTACACTATAGATGAGTACTATCTCAACCTAATTGGTTTTTTAGGAATTTTATCATTTGGCATCATTCACGGAGCTAACGATTTGATATTATTGAAAAAAAGCAAAAAGAACCTTTCTTTTAAATCATTATTTATTATTTATTTAGCGATGGTTATTTTGTGTGGATGTTTTTTTTATTTAATTCCAACTTTTGCAATTATTTTTTTTATTCTATTTAGCTCTTATCATTTTGGAGAACATCAATGGGCCACATTGCACAAATCCAGCTCAGCAATCATTAAGTTATTTTATTTTTTTTATGGATTGTTATTGTTTTTTACACTTTTCACATTAAATCACAATTATGTAAGTGAGATAATATTTGACATTACAGATTTTATAATTACTAAAGAGCTTCTTACATCTATTTTAATCTTTTCTGCAATTGGCACAATAACTAGTTTGTTTTTGAACTTTAATGAGTTAAAGACCCAACTAGCCCCTCAATGTTTTTTTGTAATTATTCTTAGTGCACTTTTTTTTAGTTCGTCACTAATCTGGTCTTTTGCTGTTTATTTTGTCATATGGCATAGTATACCATCAATAATAGAACAATCAAACTTTATATACGGAGAAAGCTCTAAAAATACATTTATTCGATACTTAAAAGATGCTTCTATTTACTGGGTTATATCAATAATAGGATTGTTAACAGCGTATTACTTCTTAAAAGATCAACAGAATTTACTAATTAGTATATTCTTTTCATTTTTAGCAGCTATCACATTTCCACACACTCTAGTTATTTTAAAAATGAAAAAATAATTTGATTTTAATCAAGTTATCCGCTTAGCTTTTAGCCTTTCTATTTGCAATGAAGCTTTTTATAAAATAAACCATTGACAATGCACAGGTTCCTGTCATTAGCAAAACTCTAATAAGTCCCAAACCTCCCTGATCTATTGATTTTGGAAGTCTCATTCCAACTAGCGCAATCAGTATAACAAAAGTTAAAAGAACTGCGACATGTGCAATGACTTTGTTTTCCTTTTTTAACCCAGGGATACAAAAAGCTAAAGCAGCTCCAAAGCCCACTGGAATTAAAGCAGTTGGAGAAGTTACTTCTAGATAACCCCATAATCCTACTGTTATCAAACAAATAGAATTTAAAATATTGACTTTTGATGCACTCATTATGTATAAATTTTAGTTAAACAAATATTATAAAAAATCTACAAACCATTAATATAGTCTGAGAAAGAATCGCTGAAAGAAATTCCCTTTGAAGTCCTAGTTACTGAAACTATTTTAAAAGCAGACAGTCCCCAAAGTAAAAATTCACACATGAAATTTTCATCTTTTGAATCAAGATTAGGAGCATGCTTTTTTACAAAAGCTTTTAATTCTTTAATTGTTTTAAAAGTATCTTCATATGATTTATTATCTAAATTCTCATCTAAAAACAACTCTTTATCTACAAACCAATCCATTAGTTCTTGGTAAGGATCCTTTTCAGTTTCTTTTTTTAATTTTTTAATTTTTGGGAAGAAATCATTAAAAAAAGATTTGACTGACTCAACAATTAAAAGTCTAGAGATTTCGTTAGCACCTTCTTGTTCACCTTCATAAACTAATTCGATTTTTCCATTAATAGCAGAAATAACAGCATTAAAATCTGTCATTCTAATACTAGTGTTCGATTCACCATTAATTAGCATTCTTCTTTGGGCTGAGCTTATTAAATTCTCAAAAGCAGAAATACTTAACCTTGCACTCACCCCGCTCTTAGAATCAACATAAACACTCTCTCTAGCTTCAAAACCAATTTGCTCAATAATATCTTTAGCTAGTTCAGGAACATAAATTTTAGATGAATCAAAGTTTTTAGAAATAGATGATTCCTGATGTGTTATGGTTTTTGCTATTTCTATAGTTTTAGGATAGTGAGTCATTATTTGTGAGCCAATCCTGTCTTTTAGTGGAGTAACTATACTCCCCCTGTTTGTGTAATCTTCTGGATTAGCAGTAAATAAAAACTGAACATCAATTGGAAGTCTTAACTTAAATCCACGAATTTGAATTTCTTTTTCTTGTAGAATTGAAAATAAAGAAACCTGAATCCTTGCTTGAAGATCCGGTAACTCATTTAGAACAAAAATACATCGGTGAGCTCTAGGAATCATACCAAAATGTATAACTCTTGGATCAGAATAAGGCAATTTTAAACTAGCAGCTTTAATTGGATCTATATCTCCAATAAGATCAGCCACTGTAACATCTGGTGTTGCTAGTTTTTCGAAAAATCTATTTTCTCTGTGTATCCAATCAATTGGGGTTAAGTCTCCTTTTTCCTGAATTAATTGTTTTGCAAAAAATGAAATAGGATTTAAAGGATCGTCATTAATTTCAGAACCTTTAACAAACGGAATCCACTCGTCCAATAAATTAGTCAGTTGCCTGGCTAATTTTGTTTTGGCTTGCCCCCTTAAACCAAGTAAATTAACATTATGACCTGAAAGAATAGCTCTTTCTAAATCTGGAATTACTGAATCTTCATAACCATGAATTCCTTCAAAAGTACTGATGCCATTTTTTAGATTATGACTTAAATTTTTTATCATTTCCTTCTTTATATCTAAAGAAATATATCCTGATTTTTTAAGCTCTTTAAGTGTTTTAATTTTATTTATCATTTCTATTAAATTCTTTTTTTTCTGTTAGTTTCATAATCTTCAAAAATCATTTCACCCAAACCTTTTAAACCTGTGTAAAAAGCCTTGCCTCTGTTAGCCATTGTAAATTCCTGAACAAATTTTTTCAAATAAGGGTCTTGTGCAATCATAAAGGTTGTGATTGGTATATTTAGCCTTCTTGCAACCTGAGCCATGTTGTAACATTTATCTACAATATGTGGATCTAGACCATTACTATTTTTATAATAACTCCCATCTTTTAACTTTAGACAACTGGGCTTGCCATCTGTAATCATAAAGATTTGTTTATTTGACTTCTTATTTCTTCTTAAAATATCCATAGCTAGCTCTAAGCCAGCTACTGTATTTGTGTGATATGGTCCTACTTTTAAATAAGGAAGTTCATCTATAGAAATTGGCCTTGCATCATTTCCAAAAACTATAATATCAAGTTTATCTTTAGGGTATCTTGTAGTTATGAACTCCGATAAAGCCATAGCTACTTTTTTAGCTGGAGTGATTCGATCTTCACCATACAAAATCATACTATGACTGATGTCAATCATTAGCACTGTACTCATTTGTGACTGATGAAATTGATCATTAACAACCAAATCTTCTTGTGTTAACCTAAACTCATCTAAACCACCTTTAATTTGAGCATTTTTAATGCTTTCAGTAATAGCAATTTTTTCAATAGAGTCTCCAAATTCATATGCTTTAAAGTCTCCGGAATCTTGTAATCCTAAGCCAGGCTGCTTAGTAGTATGATTTCCGTTACCCGCTTTTTTCATTTTACCAAAAATTTGTTTTAATGCATGCTGACGTAAAAGCATTTCTGTTTTGGCAGTTAAACCCACTCCTTCTCCATTTCCGTTGGGATCAATTTCTTTTTTTATATAACCTTTATTTAAAAGATCTTCAATAAAGTCATCCATTGTGTAGTTCTCATCGGTTAGAACATATTCCTTATCGAGTTCTTTTAGCCAATCTATCGCCTCATTAAAATCTCCGGAGGTGTAAGTGATTAATTCTTTGAAAATTTCAAAAAGTTTTTCAAAAGGGGTTTGAAACTTAGCTTTAAAATTAGTGAACAAAAAGCCTGTCTGTCTTAGTGGATTCATTGACAATAAAATTATGCTACTTTAAAACTTTAGACAAGTTAAATCAATATTTATTTTACAGCTGAAGTGTGGTCGCTAATTATAAGCCAATTGTTATTAACTTTTTTCCATAATAAAGTGAAATGACCATAGCTATCTTGTGTGGTTCTTTTTAAGTAATACTCACCAATTAGAAAAGCAGAATTCAAGGAAATTGATCTAATTTTTTTAACAGTAAATTTTAATTTACCCATTACTTGGGTATTTGGATACGAAATATAATATCTTTTTTTTGTGTTATCCCACCCATAAACTGGACCTGATTTACCAGAAAAAACTAACTCGTCAGATTTTAAATACCCTTCCATAAAAGCATCAATATCACCATTGTTCCAAGCAATTTCTTGAATCTTCATAACCTTCATTATTTCTAGAGAATCTTTTAAAGAAATAGGATTTTGAGAATGTATCTGAAAAGCTACAAGCAAAGCAATTACACTAAATAGAGTAGATTTCATCAATAGTAGATTTTATTTGCCATTTTGCATAAAGTGAGTAATGGGCGTTAGTTAATAATTTTAATAAAAAAACCCAAGAATAAACTTGGGTTTTTTAGCTTACGATATAAATATAAAAATTTATTTTGCTATAGTAAAAGTTTTTGAAGTATTTGCTTCACTAGACCAAGTACATCCTAAGAAAGTAGTAATTTCATCTGAATGACTTCCTCCAATATCCCACATTCTTTTTCTATCATCTGACATCGGACCGGAATTCTCTATGCTGTTTTGATTTACTAGAAAAGAATCCCAAGAGCTGTACCATAGCGCCGCTTGAAAAGTATAAGAACTTCCGCTGTAATGTCCAGTAGGAACTATCGCCAAAGTCTCTCCTAAATCTATGGCTGGTTGTCTTGTGAACTTATTCCATAAAGAAATATATTCAGTTCTATCTTTCCATTTAGGGTTGTTATTATTAAACACTACAATGTGTTTTTTTGAAAAATCAATATCTTTTTCAGTTATAAAAATCTGTTTTTCAAAAGTTACTCTAACCTCGTCGTCATGACCTTCTAGATATAGCTGAAAATAAATAGACCACTCATCTTTTAACATCTTTTTTTCATCGTATGAAATGTCCATAGCGTCAATATTTTTAAAGACCTCTGCACCATAATTAACAGCACTAGCCTGAGCAATGACATCTGAATAAACTTCAATCACCTTAAATGTAAAATCACTTCCATAAGTATGTGAAAATAACCAAGTTGATTCCATTTTATTTTCATCAGATCCAGCATAATAAATGTCAATAAATTTTTTATGCATTTTTATGAATTCACTTGACTTAGAGCGAGGAACATCTAAAGTGTAAAAAGAATGAATTTCCTGAGCTATTGTATTAAAGGAAATAAATAACGTTAGAGTTAATAATAAATTTTTCATTTTATTTTTGATTTATAAATGTTAGTTATCTTTTCCAGCTAGATTAAATACTCCATTTTCAAGATGACCTACATGAATCAATATTTGATCATTATGAGATCCTTCTACTAGGCTCCAAAATTTAGAACTTGCTTCAGAATTATCTGAGCCAGAATTACTGATTTGTTTTGCAAACTCCGTTATATCTTTATAAGTACTAAAAAACTGAACATCACTTCCAGCTCCTTTGTAATGAAGTGTAGCCCCTCCTGCCATCATTAGACCATCTTTAACTCCAGGTTTAATTGACCATTCCATAAAAGCATCAGCTAAATCTGCTTCAGATCCGCTTGAATTATAATTACCTTCTACATAAACAAATGGAATATCCCAATCAACATTTTCTTTTGTGACAAAATAATTATCCATATTATAATTTCTCATTTCATCCCAGTGATTATTAAATCCAGACCACCAAACATCAAAAGTAGCTTCCATTTCTTTTTGTTTTTCATCTGAAAGTTTTTTAACATTTTTATTTAGAGCTGCAAAAGGATCGTCATTAATAGCATCTTCAGCTGAGTTATATAAATCATATATAACTACACTAGCTCCAGACCCATACCAGTGTCTGTATACCCATGAAGCTTGAATAGTCCTGTTTTCGTCCTGGGACATATCAGTAATTTTTTTGTGAGCCTTAACAAAGTCTCCAATTTCTGTCGCAGGAATATCAAGATAAGTAACCTCAACAACGCTCTGAGCTGAAATTGTTATAGAAAACAATAAAAGCATAATTAAATTCAGTTTTTTCATTTTATTTTTTTTAGTTATCCTACAAATATATAGAATAGAAATAAATAACATACATATTAGTATGTTTTATTAGGAATATGTTATAATTTTTAACTAACTTTAGTTAATTATTTTATATCTAAAAATTCATATAAGTACTTATGCGACAGGATCTTAAATCTAAAGCAACAAAAGAATTAATCATTCAAAAATCTTTTGAAATATTCTATGAAAAAGGATATAACAGCACTAATATTCCTGACATAATGAAAGAAACTAATCTTTCAAAAGGAGCTTTCTACCATCATTTTAAAAACAAATGTGATATTGGAAAAATAGTTATTAATAAAATCATTAAAAAAAGAATTTACGACGGATTTATTAGTCCATTAAAAGACTATGAAAACAAAAATATTCCTGAACTCATATTATATGTTTTTACTCAAAGAATCAAAAACTACTCTGAAAAAGAAAAACAATTAGGATGCCCTGCTAATAATTTAATTAACGAAATAGGTTGTACTCAAGAAAATGATTTTAGAGTTCTTCTAAGTGGATTAATTAGTGATTGGAATGAATCTTTAACTAAAGTAATAAAGGAAGGCGTCAGAAAAAAAGAACTACATTCTAATATTAATCCCAAAGCAATATCCACCTTATTAATTGGCTCTTTTGAAGGAATAAGAGGAATTAGAAAGGTCTATGATGATGATGTGATTTTCCAAGATTATATTTCTAGTATTAAATATTACATTAAAAGTATAAGTACATAATAGCTGCATTTTAATAAATAAAGCTTTCATCTAACTCTTTTGAATCCATATATTAGCTCTCATTCACTTTAGGTCTTGAGTTAGTTTTTCTACCACAACTTTATATTCTGGGTCATTGCAAACATTATTTATTTCATTTGTATCATTTTTTCTTACATATAATTTCCATTTATATTATAATAAAAATGAACTAACTTAAATTATTTGTTACTTATCACGTAATGTCTTTTAAGCATATGCACAGATGGATATTTGTAAAAAAGATAGTTTTAAAACTATTATCTTTACTATTATATTTAATATAATGGTAAAATATTCCTCAAAAATAATTATAACTGGTGGCCTAGGTTATATAGGAAGTCACACAGTTGTTGAACTACAATCAAAAGGTTTTGAAATAGTGATTGTAGACAACCTGTCTAACTCTTCAATTGAAGTTTTGGATGGTTTAAAAATTATTACAGGTAAAAATGTTATTTTTGAAAATATCGATTTAAAAAAATCTGATTTAGTTACAGACTTATTTAAAAGACATAGTGATTTAACAGGCGTTATTCATTTTGCTGCATCAAAGGCTGTAGGAGAAAGCGTTAAAAACCCTTTAGATTATTATGAAAATAATATTTGTTCTTTAATAAATGTTTTAAAGGGGTTAGAAGAATTGAACAAACCAATAAGTTTTATTTTCAGCTCATCATGTACGGTATATGGACAAGCAGAAATACTTCCAATAACAGAAAAAGAATCTATAAAAAAGGCTGAGTCACCTTATGGCAATACAAAACAAATTTGTGAGGAAATAATATCTGACTTAGTTAATTCTAGCAAGAATTTAAAAGCTATATCGTTAAGATATTTTAATCCTATCGGCGCTCATGAATCTACAGAAATCGGAGAGCTTCCATTGGGAATTCCACAAAATCTAATTCCTTTTATAACACAGACTGGGGCTGGAATAAGAGATGAATTAACTGTATTTGGTAACGATTACCCAACAAATGACGGAACGTGCATTAGAGACTACATTCACGTTGTTGATTTAGCTAAAGCTCATGTTGCTGCATTATTCAGTATAATGAATAATACGCATTCAAAGAGTCACGAATGTTATAACATTGGCACTGGAAAAGGAACCTCTGTTCTTGAAGCTATAACAAGTTTTGAAAAAATTTCTAAAACTAAATTAAAATATAAAATTGGATCTCGAAGAATCGGAGATATAACTTCTGCCTATGCCGATACTTCTAAAGCAAATAAACAACTTAACTGGAAAGCTGAACTGAGCTTAGACCAAGCTATGGCATCTGCATGGAAATGGCAAAAAAAAATATCTAAGTAGCTATATTAATAGCTCTAGTTTCTCTAATTACCGTAACCTTAACCTGGCCTGGATAAGTCATGTCGGTTTGAATCTTTTGAGATATTTCAAAAGATAATTTCGCTGCATGATCATCAGATATTTTTTCGCTTTCAACCATAACTCTAAGCTCTCTACCTGCTTGAATAGCAAATGCTTTATTCACTCCTTTAAATCCATAAGCGATATCTTCTAATTCTTTTAGTCTTTTAATGTAACTATCTAGGACTTGTCTTCTAGCCCCTGGTCTTGCGCCTGAAATAGCATCACAAACTTGAACAATTGGAGAAATCAAATTACTCATTTCTATTTCGTCGTGGTGAGCGCCAATTGCATTACAAACATCTGGTTTTTCACCATATTTTTCAGCCCATTGCATCCCAAGTAAAGCATGAGGAGTTTCTGTTTCTTCTTCTGGTACTTTGCCAATATCATGAAGAAGACCTGCTCTTTTAGCTATTTTTGGGTTCAGTCCAAGTTCAGATGACATGATTCCACATAATTTTGCTACTTCTCTTGAATGTTGTAGAAGATTTTGTCCGTATGAAGATCTATATTTCATTCTACCCACAGCTTTAATTAAAGCAGGATTTAAACCATGAATTCCAAGATCAATAACAGTTCTTTTACCCACTTCAATAATTTCATTTTCTATTTCCTTTGAAGTTTTCTTAACCACTTCTTCAATTCTTGCAGGATGAATTCTTCCGTCGGTAACTAGCTTGTGAAGAGACAGTCTAGCAACTTCTCTTCTTACAGAATCAAAACAAGATAAAATAATTGCTTCGGGAGTGTCATCAACAACAATCTCAACTCCAGTAGCAGCTTCAATTGCACGAATATTTCTACCTTCCCTTCCAATTATTCTTCCTTTAACATCATCGGATTCTATATTAAAGACAGAAACACAATTATCAATTGCCTCTTCAGTTCCAACTCGCTGGATTGTATTTATAATAATTTTTTTGGCATCCTGAGTAGCTGAAAGCTTTGCTTCTTCAATAATATTTTGAGATAACTGCAGTGCTTCAGATTTCGCTTCTTCTTTTAAGGACTCTACCAATTCTTTTTTTGCATCAGAAGCAGATAAACCAGAAAGTTTCTCAAGCTTCTCTACTTGTTCTTTATGCATTTTATCTACTTGAGAACTTTTATTTTCGAATAATTCTAGTTTTTTATCCAAAGCAGAAATCTTGTCAGTAACACTTTGATTGTTTTTTTTATTTAACGAAAGTTCGTTAGAAACTTGAGATTCTTTATCTTTTATTCTTTTTTGAACTTCACTTAAGTCCTTCTCTTTATTAAGAATATGTTTTTCATGTTCAGATTTTAATTCTAAAAACCTTTCTTTGGCTTGAAACATTTTATCTTTTTTCAAGCTTTCACCTTCTGTCTCTGCAGACTTCAGGATTCTTGTGGCTTCTCTGGTGGCATTATCTATAGTTTTAGTAACTGATGTTTTTTCTAATAATTTAGAAATTAAAAATCCAGCTATAATTCCAACTAGAATTATGCTCATATTTGTTAATGTTAAAATTTCCATATTTATTTTAATTTTAGTTAAAAAAAAGCCTACATCATGAATGTTTTGTATAAACTCTTAATAAAACAAGATTAAGGCTAACAAACTGATCAAGTATCCTTGTGAAAGGCACGCTTTAGCAGATTCGACTCACCCTTTATAAAAAAATTCGCGTTGAGTTTTCAAAAAATTTGATGTAGGCAGTAAGTTAATTTATTTAAATGAACGTGTTATGAGCTAATAATGTCTTGAACTGATTGATTGATTTTTTCTAGACGCTTATTAACTTCTTCATTAATTTTAGCTTCACTTAAATTTTCTTGTTCTGATTGAGTCGCTAACTGTAATGCACACATAGCTAAAACATCTTGCTTGTCTTTTACAGCATAACTTTCCTCATAATGCTTTATCATCAGTTCTATTTTTTTTGATGCAGTTCTCAAACCTTCTTCTTGCTCGACAGGAACATTCAAAGGGTAAATTCTACTTGCTATAGTTAATTTAATTTTCTGCAACTTAATATTTTAAGAACTCAAATTTGATATACACTTATCTAAATCTTTTACAAGATTATTAATTTTAAGCTTCGTTAATGATTTATCTTTACTACCTAAGAAAGTATTTGCAATTTTTAATGATTGATATTTATCTTTCCATTCTTTTAACTCATCGGATTTTTTAATCAACGTTTTCTCTTTTAAATTTAATTCATTAATAATTTTAAAATTTTCGCTTTTTAATTTAATTATTAATGACTTTAATTTATTAACGTTTGACTCTAAAAGAACAATATTATCAATAGATCTCGACATTATTAAATACTATCTGATTCAAATTTAGTGTTACTTAAATTCATAAACAAATATGAGTTCGAATTTTAAAAAATATTAAATTTACATTTGAATAATTTTATTAAATGAAAATACTCTTTATTATTTTTTCGATAATCCCCTGGCTAATTCATGCTCAAACAAAATACCCAACAAATTATTTTTCCAATCCACTTGAAATTCCACTGATTTTAAATGGAAATTTTGGAGAATCTAGATCTAATCATTTTCATTCAGGAATTGATATCAAAACACAATTAAAAGAGGGATTAAAAGTCTTTAGTGTGGCAAAGGGGAATATTAGCAGGATTAAAATTGCTCATGGAGGATTTGGAAAAGCTATATACGTGAGCCACCCTAACGGTTACACTACAGTTTATGCACATTTAAAAAAATTCAATAATTCTATAGAAGAAT
>CAJWFY010000036.1 GCA_913031655.1 uncultured Flavobacteriaceae bacterium | reverse complement strand
AATTCTTAAAAGCGAATACGGTATCGAACCAGCAGCAGCAGCAGTAGTTTCAGCTGGACCTGCAGCAGGTGGTGATGCTGAAGCAGCTGAAGAGAAATCAGAATTTGATGTAGTGTTAACTGCAGCAGGTGGTTCGAAATTAGCAGTTGTTAAACTTGTTAAAGAATTAACAGGTTTAGGCTTAAAAGAAGCTAAAGCACTTGTTGATGATGCACCAAGTAATATTAAAGAAGCAGTTTCTAAAGATGAAGCTGAAGGATTCAAGAAATCTCTTGAAGAAGCTGGAGCTGAGGTTGAGTTAAAATAATTAGCTTAGACCTTAGTTTTATTTAAAATTTCTTAAGTATAAGGGTAATACCCTTGTACTTAAATTTTATCGTTCTTTTAATTTAAATTGATTTAAATGCACAACACTATAAATAGATTAAACTTTGCCTCAGCTACTGACATTCCTGATTATCCAGATTTCCTTGATATCCAGATAAAATCATTTAGCGATTTTTTCCAACTTGAAACAAAATCTGACGAAAGAACTGATGAAGGTCTTTTTAATACCTTTTTAGATAATTTTCCTATATCAGATTCTAGAAATCAGTTTGTATTAGAGTTCTTGGATTACTTTGTGGATCCTCCTCGTTACTCTATTCAAGAATGTATTGAGAGAGGTTTAACCTACAGTGTTCCACTTAAAGCTAGATTAAAACTTTCTTGTACTGATGAAGAACATGAAGATTTTGAAACAATAGTTCAAGATGTTTACTTAGGAGTAATTCCATATATGACTCCAAGTGGTACATTTATAATAAATGGTGCAGAACGTGTTGTAGTATCTCAGTTGCATAGATCTCCTGGAGTATTTTTTGGTCAGTCTTTTCATGCGAATGGTACTAAATTGTATTCCGCCAGAGTAATTCCTTTTAAAGGTTCGTGGATTGAGTTTGCTACAGATATTAATAGTGTAATGTATGCTTACATTGATAGAAAAAAGAAATTACCAGTTACAACTTTACTAAGAGCTATTGGTTTTGAAAGAGATAAGGATATTTTAGAAATATTTGATTTAGCCGAAGAAGTTAAAGTTTCAAAATCAGGACTTAAAAAGTGCATTGGAAGAAAGTTAGCTGCAAGAGTATTAAACTCATGGTTTGAAGACTTCGTAGATGAAGATACCGGTGAAGTTGTTTCTATTGAAAGAAATGAAATTATTTTAGATAGAGAAGTTATTATTGATAAAGAAAATATTGAAGAAATTTTAGAAACAAGCTCTAAAACTATTTTACTTCATAAAGTAGATGGTCAATATTCTGATTATGCTATAATTCATAATACATTACAAAAGGATCCAACCAATTCTGAAAAAGAAGCGGTTGAACATATTTACAGGCAACTAAGAAATGCTGAGCCGCCAGATGAAGAAACGGCAAGAGGAATAATAGATAAATTATTTTTCTCTGATCAGAGATATAATCTTGGTGAAGTAGGTAGATATAGAATGAATAAAAAGTTAGGACTTGACATTGCAATGGATAAGTTAGTTTTAACTAAAGAAGATATTATTACTATTATAAAATACTTAATTGAATTAATTAATTCAAAAGCTGAAATTGACGACATTGATCATTTATCAAACAGAAGAGTTAGAACAGTTGGCGAACAATTATCTTCTCAGTTTGGAGTAGGTTTATCAAGAATGGCACGTACAATTCGTGAAAGAATGAACGTTAGAGACAATGAAGTATTTACACCAATTGATTTAATTAATGCCAAAACATTATCCTCAGTTATTAATTCATTTTTTGGTACAAATCAGTTGTCTCAGTTTATGGATCAAACTAATCCATTAGCTGAATTAACTCATAAAAGAAGACTATCTGCATTAGGACCTGGTGGACTTTCTAGAGAAAGAGCCGGATTTGAAGTGCGTGATGTTCATTATACACATTATGGAAGATTATGTCCTATTGAAACTCCAGAAGGACCAAATATTGGATTAATTTCCTCTTTAGGAGTCTTCGCTAAGGTGAATGATTTAGGGTTTATTGAAACTCCATATAGAAAAGTGGAGAATGGTGTAGTAGACTTGAAAAATTATAAATTTTTAAGTGCTGAAGAGGAAGAAGGAAAATTAATAGCCCAAGCTAATATTCCAAAGGATAAAGATGGTAAAATTCTTTCTGATAAAGTTATTGCTAGACAAGAAGCTGATTATCCAGTAATCGATCCTAAAGACGTTGATTATACTGATATCGCTCCTAATCAAATTGCCTCAATATCTGCTTCTCTAATTCCATTTTTAGAACATGATGATGCTAACAGGGCTTTAATGGGATCAAATATGATGAGGCAATCAGTTCCTTTATTAAAACCAGAATCTCCTATTGTAGGGACTGGCTTAGAAAGACAAGTTGCTTCTGATTCTAGAGTTTTAATTAATGCTGATTATGACGGTGAAGTTACTTACGTTGATTCTCAGAAAATAACTATTAAATACAGTCTTACAGAAGAACAAAAAATCACAAGTTTTGATGTTGACGAAAAAACATATTCTTTAGTTAAATTCAGAAAAACTAATCAGGGTACTTGTATAAATTTGAAGCCTATCGTCGTAAAAGGTGATTTAGTTAAAAAAGGTCAGGTATTATGTGAAGGTTACGCTACTCAAAAAGGTGAACTTGCATTAGGAAGAAATCTTAAAGTTGCCTTCATGCCTTGGAAAGGCTATAATTTTGAAGACGCGATTGTTATTTCAGAAAAAGTTGTTAGAGATGACGTATTTACTTCTTTGCATATTGATGAGTACTCAATTGATGTTAGAGATACTAAATTAGGAATGGAAGAACTTACAAATGACATTCCAAATGTAAGCGAAGAAGCAACTGCTAATTTAGACGAAAATGGAATGATTCGAATTGGTGCTGAGGTTCATCCGGGAGATATTTTAATTGGTAAAATTACCCCTAAAGGTGAGTCAGACCCAACACCTGAAGAAAAACTGCTAAGAGCAATTTTTGGAGATAAAGCAGGTGATGTAAAAGATGCTTCTCTTAAGGCACCTCCTTCTTTAAATGGTGTTGTAATTAATAAAAAACTATTTACTAGACCTGTAAAAGATAAAAGAAAAAGATCCGAGGATAAAGATCTTTTAGTTGAACTTGAAGCTAGTTATGAATCAAAGTCTAAATCTTTAAAAGACAAATTAGTTGAAAAACTATATAATATTCTGGGTGGTAAAACTTGTCAAGGAATTTTTAATGATTTAGAAGAAGAAATTCTTCCAAAGGGTAAAAAGTATTCATTAAAAATGCTTAACCAAGTAGAAGAATATACTCATTTAGTTTCTGGAACTTGGGCTGTCGATAAAAAAGTAAATGGCTTAGTAATGTCATTGCTTCATAATTATAAAATAAAAGACAATGATCTTCAAGGAATGCTTAGAAGAGAAAAGTTTACTATCTCTGTTGGAGACGAACTTCCTCCAGGAATATTGAAATTAGCAAAAGTTTATATTGCTAAAAAGAGAAAGCTTAAGGTTGGAGATAAAATGGCAGGAAGACACGGAAATAAAGGGATTGTCGCAAGAATAGTTAGACAAGAAGATATGCCATTTCTTGAAGATGGAACTCCTGTTGATATAGTTTTAAATCCTCTTGGAGTACCTTCTAGGATGAATATTGGTCAAATTTATGAAACTGTATTAGGATGGGCTGGTCAAAAACTAGGAAAAAAATTCTCAACTCCAATATTTGATGGTGCAACCATAGATCAAATCAATGATTTAACAGACGAAGCAGGTGTTCCGAAATTTGGACACACCTATTTGTATGACGGTGGTACTGGAAAAAGATTTGATCAACCTGCAACTGTAGGTGTTATCTATATGTTAAAATTAGGTCATATGGTAGATGATAAGATGCACTCTAGATCAATTGGACCATACTCTTTAATAACTCAACAGCCTTTAGGTGGTAAAGCACAGTTTGGAGGTCAGAGATTTGGTGAAATGGAAGTTTGGGCACTTGAAGCTTATGGAGCATCAAGTACTTTACAAGAAATTTTAACAATTAAATCAGATGATGTTCAAGGAAGAGCAAAAGCTTATGAAGCTATTGTTAAGGGTGAAACTATGCCCGATCCTGGTCTACCAGAATCATTTAATGTATTAATGCATGAACTTAAAGGTCTAGGTCTAGATATCAGACTAGAAGAATAATAAAAATAACAAATCATTATGTCTAGAAAAATTGAAATTAATAAATCTCAAAAATTTTCAAAAATATCTATAGGATTAGCTTCGCCTGAAAAAATATTAGGCGCATCAAGAGGTGAAATTTTAAAACCTGAAACGATCAATTATAGAACTCATAAACCAGAAAGAGATGGGTTATTTTGTGAACGAATTTTTGGTCCTATAAAAGATTTCGAATGTGCTTGTGGTAAGTACAAAAGAATTAGGTATAAGGGTATTATTTGTGATAGGTGTGGAGTTGAAGTAACAGAAAAAAAAGTCAGAAGAGATAGAGTGGGACACATTAATTTAGTTGTTCCAGTTGCTCATATTTGGTATTTCCGTTCATTACCAAATAAGATAGGTTACTTATTGGGGCTTCCTTCTAAAAGGTTAGATATGATAATATATTACGAAAGATATGTTGTTATACAAGCTGGTTTAGCAGTTAATGCTGAAGGAGAACCTGTCAATAAAATGGATTTTTTAACTGAAGAAGAATATATCACAATTACTGAAAGTCTTCCGCAAGAAAACCAATTTTTAGATGATGAAGACCCAAATAAATTTATTGCTAAAATGGGTGCTGAATGTTTAATTGAATTACTTTCAAGAATTGATCTTAATGAACTTTCTTATGAGTTAAGACACAAAGCAAATAATGAAACTTCTAAGCAGAGAAAAACAGAAGCTTTAAAAAGGCTTCAGGTTGTTGAGTCATTTAAAGATTCAAATCTTAATCGTGAGAATAAGCCGGAGTGGATGGTTTTAAAAGCTATCCCAGTAATTCCGCCTGAGTTAAGACCGTTGGTTCCTTTGGATGGAGGAAGATTTGCAACTTCTGATTTGAATGATTTATATAGAAGAGTAATAATTAGAAACAATAGACTTAAACGTCTTGTAGAAATAAAAGCACCTGAAGTTATATTAAGAAACGAAAAAAGGATGCTACAGGAATCTGTAGATTCATTGTTTGACAATACTAGAAAATCATCAGCTGTTAAAACTGATGCAAATAGACCGTTGAAATCTTTATCAGATTCACTAAAAGGTAAACAAGGTAGGTTTCGTCAAAATTTATTAGGAAAAAGAGTTGATTATTCAGCAAGATCTGTAATTGTTGGTGGACCTGAGCTTAAATTACATCAGTGTGGTATTCCTAAAGGTATGGCTGCTGAACTTTATAAGCCATTTATAATTAGAAAATTAATTGAAAGAGGAATCGTTAAGACGGTTAAATCTGCTAAAAAAATAATTGACAGAAGAGAACCTCTTGTTTGGGACATTCTAGAAAATGTATTAAAGGGTCATCCTGTCTTATTAAACAGAGCTCCAACTTTACACAGATTAGGTATTCAAGCTTTTCAACCAATGCTTATTGAGGGTAAAGCTATACAAGTTCATCCTTTAGTTTGTACTGCATTTAATGCTGATTTCGATGGGGATCAAATGGCAGTTCATCTTCCATTAGGTCCTGAAGCAATTTTAGAGGCTCAACTTTTAATGTTGGCTTCCCATAATATCTTAAATCCAGCTAATGGAGCACCTGTTACTGTGCCTTCTCAAGATATGGTTTTAGGATTATATTATATGACGAAGTTGTTAAAATCTACTAAGGATCTTAAAGTCAAAGGTGAAGGATTAACATTTTATTCAGATGAAGAAGTGAATATTGCATACAACGAAGGGAAAGTCCATTTGAATGCAATGATTAAAATTAGAGCTAAGGACTTTAATGACTCTGATGAATTAATCTTTAAGATTATTGAAACAACTGTTGGTAGAGTTTTGTTTAATAAAGTTGTTCCAGAAAAAGCTGGATTTATTAACGAAGTTTTAACTAAAAAATCTCTTAGAGATATTATTGGAAACATATTAAAAGTTACTAGTGTTCCAGAAACTGCAGAATTTTTAGATAAAATTAAATCAATGGGATTCTCTTTTGCTTTTGAAGGTGGACTTTCATTTAGTTTGGGTGATATTATGATACCACCTGAAAAACATGAAATGATTGCAAAAGCTAATGTAGAAGTTGATACTATTAAGTCTAATTACAACATGGGTTTAATAACAAACAACGAAAGATATAATCAAGTAATTGATGTGTGGACATCTACTAACGCTACTCTAACGGAATTATCGATGAAGAGAATTAGCGAAGATAAACAAGGGTTTAATTCTGTGTTTATGATGTTAGATTCCGGAGCTAGGGGTTCAAAAGAACAGATTCGTCAACTTACAGGTATGAGAGGGTTAATGGCTAAACCTAAAAAATCTAGTTCAAGTGGAGGTGAAATTATTGAAAATCCAATTCTGTCTAACTTTAAAGAGGGATTATCTATTTTAGAATACTTTATTTCAACTCACGGAGCTAGAAAAGGATTAGCGGATACAGCCTTAAAAACTGCTGATGCTGGTTATTTAACAAGAAGACTTGTAGATGTAGCACAAGATGTCATAGTGAATCATGTTGACTGTAATACTCTAAGGGGTATTTCAGTAGAGGCTTTAAAAAAGAATGAAGAAATAGTAGAGTCTCTTGGTGAAAGAATTTTAGGTAGAGTTTCATTACATGACGTTTATAATCCATTAAGTAAAGAACTTATTATTAGTTCTGGTGAAGAAATTAGTGAAGAAATAGTTAAAATAATTCAAAACTCACCTATTGATAAGGTAGAAGTAAGATCTCCTTTATCTTGTGAATCTCCAAAAGGTATTTGTTCTAAATGTTATGGAAGAAACCTAGCGACTGGTAAGATGGTTCAAAACGGTGAGGCAGTTGGTGTAGTTGCAGCTCAATCGATTGGTGAGCCAGGTACTCAGTTAACTTTAAGAACATTCCACGTTGGTGGTATTGCCGGAAATATTTCTGAAGAAAATAAATTACAGGTTAGATTTGACGGAGTTGCCGAAATAGAAGATTTAAAAACTGTATCATCAACTGATGCTGATGGAAATAAAATAGATGTTGTTATTTCTAGAACATGTGAAATCAAATTACTAGATAAAAAGACTGGGATAGTTTTAAGTGCTAACATTATTCCTTATGGTTCAACGATTTTAATTAAAGACGGCCAAAAACTTAGTAAGGGTGATGTTGTTTGTCAATGGGATCCTTACAATGGTGTAATAATTTCTGAATTTGGTGGTAAAATTGAATATGAAAATATAGATCAAGGTGTAACTTATCAGGTTGAAATTGATGAGCAAACTGGATTTAAGGAAAAAGTTATTTCAGAATCTAGAAATAAAAAAGTAGTTCCTACATTATTAATTAATGATGCCAAAGGCAAAAATTTAAGAACTTATAATTTGCCAGTTGGTGCACATTTAATGATAGATGATGGAGAAAAAGTCAAAGCAGGAAAAATTTTAGTTAAAATTCCAAGAAAATCTTCAAAATCTGGTGATATTACAGGTGGTCTTCCAAGAGTGACTGAGCTTTTTGAAGCTAGAAATCCATCTAATCCAGCTGTAGTAAGTGAAATAGACGGAGTAGTTAACTTCGGAAAAATTAAGAGAGGAAACAGAGAGATAATTATTGAATCTAAAACTGGAGAAATTAAAAAATACTTAGTTAAACTTTCTAATCAAATTCTTGTTCAAGAAAATGATTTTGTTAAAGCAGGTATGCCTTTGTCAGATGGATCTATTACTCCAAACGACATACTTAATATTAAAGGTCCTTCAGCTGTTCAGCAGTACCTTGTTAACGAAGTTCAAGAAGTATATCGACTACAAGGTGTGAAAATTAATGATAAACATTTTGAAGTCTTAATTAGACAGATGATGCAAAAAGTTAAAATTCAGGATTCTGGAGATACTACTTTCTTGGAAGGTCAGTTAATTCATAAAAATGATTTTATAGCTGAAAATGATAATTTATTTAACAAAAAAATAGTTGAATCAATTGGAGCTTCAGAAAACTTTAAGCTTGGTCAAGTTATTAGCGCAAGAGTTCTTAGAGATGAAAATTCTTTACTTAAAAGAGAAGATAAAGAATTAGTTTTAGCAAGGGATGCTGTAAATTCTACTGCAACTCCAATTTTACAAGGAATAACTAGAGCTTCTTTACAGACTAAATCATTTATTTCTGCGGCTTCTTTCCAAGAAACTACTAAAGTGCTAAATGAAGCAGCTGTAAACGGAAAAATTGATGCCTTAGAAGGTTTGAAAGAAAATGTAATTGTTGGTCATAAAATTCCAGCTGGAACAGGTAGTAGAAAATTCAACGATATAATCGTGGGATATGTGGATGAATATGAAGAACTATTAGCTAGTAAAAGTTTAAGTCGTAATGAAGAAATCTGATTCTAAAAAAACAAATATAAATCTTGAGCTAGATGAAAATCTGGCTCAAGGTACTTATTCCAACCTTGCTTTAATAAATCACTCTGTTTCTGAATTTGTTATAGATTTTGTTAATATTATGCCTGGAGTTCCAAAGGCAAAAGTTAAGTCAAGAATTATTCTAACTCCTCAACATGCTAAAAGGTTTTCTCAAGCATTGAATGAAAATATTTCTAGATTTGAAAAGTCAAATGGACAAATTAAAGAATATGATAAGCATCCAGCAATAAATTTAAACTTTGGACCAACTGGAGAAGCTTAATTAGAATTCAGATTTATAATGAAACGTTATTGAAGGGAATTTTTGTTTTGTCATTTCTAAAGAAAATGATGAGTCACACAAAAATACTAGTTTTCCATCTTTATCTTTAGCCAAAAATCTGTTTTTAAGTTTTTTGAATTCATTAAATTCAGGTTTATTTCCTTCTTGATTTTCAACCCAACACGCTTTGTGAATGTTTAGATTTTCGTAAGAACATGTTGCTCCATATTCGTGCTCTAGTCTATACTGAATCACTTCAAATTGTAGAGCTCCAACAGTTCCAATTACTTTACGACCATTAAGTTCTAAAATGAACAATTGGGCAACGCCTTCATCCATTAATTGAACAATTCCTTTTGCTAATTGTTTAGATTTCATTGGATCTAGATTGTTTATATATCTAAAGTGTTCTGGTGAAAAGTTGGGAATACCCTTGAAAAAAATATCTTCACCTTCAGAAAATGCATCTCCTATTTTAAAATTACCAGAATCATGAACGCCAACTATATCACCTGGGTATGATTCATTCACAATTTCTTTTTTTTCAGCAAAAAATGCATTTGGACTGCTGAACTTAAATTTTTTATTTAATCTAACGTGGTGATATGCCATATTTCTTTTAAACCTGCCTGAAACTATCTTTATAAATGCAAGTCTATCTCTATGCTTAGGGTCCATATTAGCATGAATTTTAAAGATGAATCCTGTAAATTTTGTTTCATTTGGATTGATAATTCTTAAGGAACTCTCTTTTTTTGTTGGGGAAGGTGCGATCGAAATAAAACAATCTAATAATTCCTTAACTCCAAAATTATTTAATGCGGATCCGAAAAATACTGGTTGTTGCTTACAGCTTAAATATTGATCTTTATTGAAACCGGGGTACACTTCTTCAATAATTTCAATTTCTTCTTTAAGATTATTTGAAGCTGTTTCTCCAACGTAGTCAATAAGTTTAGGATTATTTAAATCATTTATATTTATCGTTTTAGAAATTTTTTGTTTATTGTCTGCGTTAAATAACATTAAATTCTTTTCCCAAATATTGTATATTCCCTGGAAATCATAACCCATTCCAATTGGAAAACTTAAAGGGCATACTTTAAATTTTAATTTCTGTTCTAAATCATCTAATAAGTCAAAAGCATCTTTACCTTCTCTGTCTAATTTGTTTATAAAAACTATAATTGGAATTTCTCGCATTCTACAAACTTCGACTAGTTTTATAGTTTGTTCTTCAACTCCTTTTGCTACATCAATAACTACAATTACACTATCTACAGCAGTTAATGTTCTAAAGGTATCTTCAGCAAAGTCTTTATGTCCTGGTGTATCTAATATGTTTATTTTTTTTTCCTTGTAATTGAACGCTAAAACAGATGTGGATACAGAAATCCCTCTTTGTCTTTCAATTTCCATAAAATCACTTGTAGCACCTTTTTTTATTTTGTGAGATTTTACAGCTCCAGCTTCTTGAATAGCACCTCCAAATAACAATAACTTTTCAGTTAAAGTTGTTTTTCCAGCATCTGGATGTGATATAATTCCAAATGTTCTTCTTTTGTTAATTTCTTCTTGAAATCCCATTATTTTATAATAATCAAAAATAGTATTGTTTTTTAAATATCTAATCTTAAATATTCCAAATTTTGTAACTTTATAAAATGAAAAATGAAATGGTTGTACTTGTTAATGAACAAGACCAACAAATAGGTTTAATGGAGAAAATTGAAGCCCACGAAAAAGGTTTATTACATAGAGCATTTTCTGTTTTTATTTTAAATGATGCCAATGAATTATTATTACAAAAAAGAGCTTTAAGTAAATATCATTCACCTGGATTGTGGACCAATACTTGTTGTAGCCATCCTAAGGATAATGAAAACATTATAAATGCTGGAAATAGACGATTAAAGGAAGAAATGGGATTTCAGACCGAATTAAAACCGTTTTTATCTTTTGTTTATAAAGCTAAATTTGAAAATGGCTTGACTGAACATGAATTTGATCATGTTTTAATTGGCAAGTATAATGACGAACCTTTAATAAATTTTGCTGAGGTATGCGATTGGAAATGGGTTGATTTAGAGAGTTTATCTTTAGATATTATTAATAATTCAGAAAACTATACAGTATGGTTTAAAATCATATTTAAAAAATATCATAATAAAATTAAATTAAATGAAAGTAACAGTTAGTAGAAAAGCTCACTTTAATGCGGCACATAGGTTATTTGTTAAAAGTTGGAGTGATGAGAAAAATTTTAAAGTTTTCGGAAAATGTAATAATCCTAATTTTCATGGTCACAATTATGAAATAATTGTGAATGTAAAAGGTGATGTAGATCCAGTAACGGGAATGGTGATTGATCTAAAACATCTAAAAGATATAATAAAAGAAGATGTTGAGGATTTATTAGATCATAAAAATTTAAATATTGAAATAAAGTATTTTGAAGAGGTAGTACCTACTGCTGAAAATATTTGTATTTTTATATGGAATATTTTAAGAAATAAAATCGATAGTGATAAAGATATTTCTGTAACACTGTTCGAGACACCTAGAAATTATGTTGAATATTCTGGAAATTAAATTATAATTATGGCAAGCGTAAAAAACTTAAAAAAAGACTTAAATAATATTGTTGGTGAAATCATTCAAAATATTAATTTATGGGAGTTGGAGAATTCTGATAAAGATTTAACTAAAAGCGAAAAATTAGTTGATCAATGTTTTTCTGCTTTTGATGAAATAATTAAAAAAATTCATCTAAAAGATGTTAAAAACAAAAAAGAACACTTTAAAGCTGTGAGTTTAGATTTAACTCAAAAAGCTTCAGAGTTAGTTGCTTCGTTCAATAAACTATAGTATTATTTAGATTCTATAAGTTCTTTTAGGATTTTTCCATATTTTGAATTTAAAACTTCATTACTTAAGGAAGCTTTAATAGTATCTAATAGAACCTTCTCTGAATTGTAGAACTCGCTTAAGGCTATATAGGGAGCAACATGGTATTTTCCATTGGTTACTGCGAAATTTAGACTATACATATACTGCCTTTTATTTAAACTTTTTATTT
>CAJWFY010000035.1 GCA_913031655.1 uncultured Flavobacteriaceae bacterium | reverse complement strand
ATTCAAAAAAGGGACAAAAAGAAATGTCTGAGTCAATAGCAAAAGGAATAATTAATTATAAAGAACTCTTTAACAATGAAATTGGAACTAATGCGAATAATTCATTTGAGAGTAACTTAGTTTCTGACTCTAATGATTATTTTGAATTAAAAATTCAAATTGCTTCTAGTAGAAAGAATCTACCCTTAAAGTCCTACAATTTTAAAGGGCTTTCAGCTCTAAGTGTAAATAAAATTGATAAAAATTATAAGTATTTTTTTGGAAAAACAAACGATTACAATTCTGCTAAAAAACTATTGGCAAAAGCAAAAAAAACTGGATATAGAGATTCAAAAATTGTTGCATTTAAAAATGGACTTAGAATTTCTTTAGATGAATTTTTAAGCTCTAATTAATTAATTTTTTGAAGAATTTATTCATAACTTTATTGATATATATAAATTTACATTGAAAAATAAAAACGAAATAAAGACAGGTATTTTAGTAGTAATTGGAATTGGCTTATTTATTTTTGGGTTCAGTTACTTAAAGTCTAATGATATTTTTGTTAGTGATAGGACTTTTTATGCTGTGTACGAGGATGTAGAAGGTGTAGTGAATGGAACACCAGTTACTGTCAATGGTTTTCCGGTAGGTAATATTCAGGATATTTCATTTTTCAAAAACAACAGCCTTTTAGTTAAGTTTAGAGTAGAAAATGATATCAAATTCTCCATAAATAGTATTGCTCAAATTTACGAGACTGGCTTAATTGGTGGAAAAGCATTAGCCATAATTCCAGCTAATGATAACAGCAGGGTAGCTGTTTATAATGATACTTTATCTTCATCTGTAGCTCCAGGTTTAACTGAGCTAGTTAATGACAAACTTACTCCGCTTCAGGAAAATATAGAATCTATGATTGTTAATGCAAATAAGGTTCTAGATAAAGTAAACTCAATTTTTGACGACCCTACAAGAGCTAATTTAAGGACTAGTGTTTCCGATTTTAGTGAAACTATTAGAGATTTAAAAGAAACTTCTGTTATGATTAAATCTGTTATGAAATCTAATAAATTAAGTATTGATCAAACGATTTCTAATGTTTTAGATATATCAAAAGATCTTTCTGAAATTTCAAAAACTATAAATCAGTCTGAGCTAAGTACGACTATGAAGAACTTTAAAAATTCCTCTGAAGGCTTGAGTCGTGTTTTAAATAATATTAATGACGGAAATGGTACTATTTCTAAACTTATTGATAACGATTCTTTATTTCAAAATTTGAATGATGCTTCAAAGTCTATTGATTTACTAATTGAAGATATTAGGCTTAATCCTAAGAGATATATACATTTTTCAGTTTTTGGAAAAAAAAATAAACCCGTCCAAGCAAAAACTAAATAACTTTTGATTTCAATTTTACCGAACATATTATTTACTATTATTTTTATTTTTGCAATTTTTAATTTTTCTAAAAATGTAAAAAAAATCTATAGAAATATAAATTTAGGTATTAAGGAGGATCGCTCAGATAACAAAAAACAAAGATGGACTCAAATGTTAAGGATCGCATTTGGACAGTCAAAAATGATAGATAAGCCTATTGTTGGTATCCTGCATGTTGTAGTGTATGTAGGTTTTTTAGTTATTAATATTGAGCTTCTTGAAATTTTAGTTGATGGATTTCTAGGTACTCACAGAGTCTTTGCTCCCTTCTTGGGTTCATTCTATGATTTTTTAATATCTTTCTTTGAGTATTTTGCTCTTCTAGTAATTGTCGCTATAATATTCTTCTGGTCTAGAAGAAATATTTTAAAAATTAATAGGTTTTGGAAAAATGAAATGAAAGGATGGCCTAAAAGTGATGCTAACTATATACTTTACATAGAGGTAATATTAATGATGCTTTTTTTAACAATGAACGGGGCTGACTTATGGCTTCAAAATAATGCCAATGATTTAAATTATTTAAAAGCAGGAGCATTTCCAGTTAGTCAATTTTTACTTCCTTTATTTGATAACCTTTCAATTAACTCTGTTTTTATAATTGAAAGAACAGCTTGGTGGCTACATATTTTGGGTATACTTAGTTTTTTGAACTATTTATATTATTCAAAACATTTACACATTTTATTAGCTTTCCCAAATACATATTTTGCAAATTTAAATTCAAAAGGAAGGTTTTCAAATTTAAAGTCTGTTACAAGTGAAGTTAAAATGATGATGGACCCTTCAATAGATCCTTTTTCTGCTCCAGCTGCAGAGGAGGTTTCAAAGTTCGGAGCGTCTGATGTTTCTGATTTGTCTTGGATTCAGCTTTTAAATGCCTATACCTGTACTGAATGTGGTAGGTGTACAAGTGAATGCCCTGCTAATCAAACAGGTAAAAAGTTATCTCCTAGAAAAATAATGATGGATACTAGAGATAGACTAGAAGAAGTAAGTAGAAATATTGATAAAAATAATGGAGAATTTAAGCCAGATGGAAAGCAATTGTTAGATAATTACATTTCTAATGAAGAATTATGGGCTTGTACATCTTGTAATGCTTGCGTGGAAGCTTGTCCAATAGGAATAGATCCACTTTCAATTATAATAGACATGAGAAGGTATTTAGTTATGGAAAAGTCTGCTGCTCCGCCTGAACTAAATAATATGATGACAAACATTGAAAATAATGGTGCACCATGGCCTTTTAATCAAATGGATAGGCTGAATTGGAAAAATGAACTATAAATATTAAATATTATGAAAAAAGAAGATGTTGATAAACTTTTAAGTGACAAGATGGAAGATGGCGAGCATATCAGTCCAATTTTACCTAAGGGAGTAAAAAATTATCTAATTGATATTGACGGAACTATTTGTGATGACATTCCTAATGAAGAGCCTGAAAGAATGGTTACAGCAAACGTTTATCCTGACGCTTTAATTACATTAAACAGATGGTACGAACAAGGACATATAATTTGTTTTTTTACATCTAGAATTGAAGAACATAGAGAAGTTACCGAAAAGTGGTTAAATAAACATGGATTTAAATTTCATGGAATGGTAATGGGCAAGCCTAGAGGAGGTAACTATCACTGGGTAGACAATCACCTTGTTAAGGCAACTCGTTATAATGGAAAATTTACTGATTTAGTTGATAAAGAAGTAACAATTCAAGTCTTTGATGACGGTCAATATGATTAATTATGAAAAAAATTGAAATTCATACTTTTTCAGAACTAATAGCTCAAGGTAAAACTCCAGAAATTTTATTCTGGGTGGGTTGTGCAGGAAGTTTTGATGAAAGAGCAAAAAAGATAACTAAAGCTTTTGCTAATATTTTAAATCAAGCAAATGTTTCATTTGCAGTACTTGGTAGTGAAGAAGGTTGTACTGGTGATCCTGCTAAAAGAGCAGGAAATGAATTTTTATTTCAAATGCAAGCTTTATCAAATATTGAAGTTTTAAATGGTTACAACGTAAAGAAAATTGTTACAACCTGTCCCCACTGTTTTAATACATTAAAAAATGAATATCCTGAATTAGGTGGTAATTATGATGTGATGCATCACACACAGTTTTTGAAATCTCTTTTAAATGAAGGAAGATTGACAGTAAGTGGAGGAGCCTTTAAAGGTAAAAGAATTACTTTTCATGACCCTTGTTATTTAGGTAGAGCTAATAATGTTTATGAAGCTCCAAGGCAAGTTCTTGAAAAATTAGATGCAGAACTTTCAGAAATGAAAAGTTGCAAACAAAAAGGGTTATGTTGTGGGGCCGGTGGAGCTCAAATGTTTAAGGATGCAGAACCTGGTGATAAAGAAATAAATATAAAACGTACTGAAGAAGCTTTAGACACAAAACCTGAGATAATTGCATCAGGCTGCCCGTTTTGTAATACCATGCTTACAGACGGAGTCAAAAATAAAAAAGAAGAAGACAACGTACAGGTTCTAGATATAGCAGAATTAATAAACCAAGCATCAGATTTATGATAACTTCTTTTTCTGAAATGTCGAAAGATTCTAGAGTATGGGTTTACCAATCAAATAGGAAATTTATTACTTCAGAATTAGAACTTCTAAATAGTAAAATATTAGATTTTTTAAAATCTTGGGCCGCACATGGATCAGAAATGCTTTCTAGTTATCAAATCAAATATGATCGATTTATTATTATTGCTCTAGATGAAACTAAAACTTCAGCAAGTGGTTGTTCTATAGATTCGTGTGTTCATTTTATTCAAGGACTTGAAAAAACATTTGAAGTATCTCTTTTAGATAAGATGAATGTAGCTTTTAAACAAGGGGAGTATATAACCTATAAGTCTATTGAAGATTTTAAAAAATTAGTTTCTGATAGATCTGTTTCTAAAAAGACAATAGTTTTCAATAATTTAGTTGTTGATATTGATGATTTTAATTCAAATTGGGAGGTTCCGGCCATTAGCAGTTGGCATTCTAGGTTCTTTTAATAGTTTCAAAAAAGCATTTAATCTAAAATTCAATAATTCATTCTAATTATTTAATACATTCGATCAATATTAATTATCTATGAGATATTATTTTATTCAATTACTAGCAATTCTTTTTTCATCATTTTTATTTTCTCAAAATCCACTTTTAACTGCGGATGCAGAGAATCAAAAACTGTGGGTGGATAGTACATATAATAGTTTGTCAATAGATCAGAAAATAGGTCAATTATTTACTATTTGGGTTGCAACTAAACAAGGACCTGAAAAGATGAAAGAAGTTTCGTCAATTATTGAAAAAAATCATTTGGGTGGTTTAATTTTTTCATTGGGAAATATAGTAGACCAAGCAAAAGCAACAAATAAATTTCAAACTATTTCAAAAGTTCCTCTATTAATTGGAATGGATGCCGAATATGGGATAGGGATGAGATTAGATGATGCTTTTTCTTTTCCCTTCAATATGACTCTTGGGGCTATTGAAGATAATTCAATGATTTATAAAGTTGGTAAAAGAATTGGAGCACATGCTAAACGTTTAGGAATTCATATTAATTTCGCACCTGTTACAGATATTAATACAAACCCAAATAATCCAATTATAGGTAGCAGATCTTTTGGTGAGGACAAAATAAATGTTACTTTAAAATCTTTAGCATACTTAAAGGGAATGCAATCAGAGGGTATTATGGGTTCTGCTAAGCATTTCCCAGGACATGGAGACACTTCAACAGATTCACATAAAACTCTTCCCAGTATTGATTTTTCTGCAAAAAGAATTAACAATGTCGAGCTTTATCCTTACAAAGAATTGATTAAAAACCAACTATCAGGGGTTATGGTTGCTCATATGGAGGTTCCTTCTCTTGAAAAAACTCCTAAACTTCCTTCGACATTATCGAAAAATATTATTACCAAATTATTAAAAAAGAAATTAAAATTTAAAGGTCTTATTATAACAGACGCCATGGATATGAAAGGCGTTGTAGATTTTAACAAAGAAGAATCAGCTGATGTGAATGCACTATTGGCAGGAAATGACGTTTTATTAATGCCTGATGATTTAGATGAAAGCACAAAAAGTATTAAGAAAGCATTGAAAAATGGGATTATTAGTGAAAAGAGGCTCAGTTACTCTGTAAAAAAAATATTATTAGCTAAATATAAAGCGGGATTACATAAAAAAAGTGAAATTTCTCTTGACAATATTTCTAAAGATTTAAACACAGAAGAAGATAAATTGTTGTTTGAAGAGCTTACTGAAAAATCTATAACTCTTATAAAGAATGAAAATGAAAATTTACCTATAAAGAAACTTTCATCTAAAGTTGCTTATTTGAAGATGGGTGATTCTGACTCTGACGAATTTTTTAAAATGCTAAACCACTACACTAAAGTGGATAAGATAGATTACAACTATAAATCAACAGACTATAATAATGTGTTATTAAAATTATTAAAACCTTATGATTATGTGGTTGTAGGTTTTCATAAATCAGATAAGAGCCCTTTTGATGCTTATAAGTTTTCAGCTAATGAGGTAGAAATATTAGAGATGATTTCAAAATCTAATAATATAATTTTAAATATTTTTGCAAAACCTTATGCTCTAATGGATGTTGATTTGAAAAACATTTCTTCCATAATGGTTTCTTATCAAAACAATATTACTGCTCAACAAAAATCAGCACAAATAATTTTTGGTGCTATAGCTTCTCAAGGTGTGTTGCCTGTGAGTATTAATGAAGAGTTTCCTTTACACACTTCTTTAAAAACAAAAGTTTTAAAGAGACTTAGCTATGGTATTCCACTCAATCAGGGTGTTGATATTAATAAGTTAAATAAAATTGATTCAATTGTAAAATTTGCAATTGACATGAAAATGACACCTGGAGCTCAAGTTTTAGTTGCAAAAAATGGCCAGGTGATTTATAATAAATCTTTTGGAAAAAAAACCTATGATTCGTCCGAGAATTTGAAATGGAATGATTTGTATGATTTAGCTTCCTTGACAAAAATCCTATCTACTTTACCACTTGTTATGAATGAGTATGAATTAAAAAAAATGAATAATACAACCACGCTATCAAATTTATTTCCTGAATCTGTATTAAAAGATAAAGGTGATTTGACAATACTGGATATGTTAACTCATAATTCAGGTTTATTTCCATGGATACCTTTTTATAAACAAACTGTAGACAGTGTAACTAGTTTGCCTTTAGATAGTTGGTATAGTAAAAAAAAAACTCAAATTTCTCTATTCGTGTAGCTGATAATCTTTATTTAAAAAAATCTTTTTCTGATACTATTAGTTCTAAAATAATTGAAAGTGAACTCTCTAAGAAGAAAACTTATTTGTATAGTGATTTACCTTATTATTTTTTAAAAACTTATCTAGAAAACAAGTACAACCAGTCTTTAGACTATCAAATTAAAAACAAACTTTTATTAGATTTAGGAGCAAATTATACGACTTATAATCCAACAGAATACTATTCTAAAAATAAAATAGTTCCATCAGAAATAGATAATTATTTCAGAAATGATACTTTAACGGGTTTTGTTCATGATATGGGTGCTGCTATGCAAGGTGGGATTGGAGGTCATGCGGGCCTTTTTTCTAATTCTAATGATGTAGCTAAAATTATGCAGATGTATTTACAAGGAGGTTATTATGGTGGTAAAATGTTTTTTTCTAACACAACTATTAATAACTTTAACACATGTTATTATTGTAATGATGGTAACAGAAGAGGGTTAGGTTTTGACAAACCTCAATTAGATGATAGTTCACCAACTTGTGGTTGTGTTCCCATGTCTAGTTTTGGTCATTCTGGATTTACTGGAACCTACGTTTGGGCAGATCCTGAAAATAAGATAGTTTATGTGTTTTTATCGAACCGAACATTTCCTACAATGGGAAATAAGATGTTGTCACAATATAATATTAGAACAGAAGTTCAAAGAGTGATTTATGAATCATTTAATTAAAAATAAAGAATGAAAATTGCGATAGTTTGTTATCCTACTTTTGGTGGGAGTGGAGTTCTTGCCACTGAATTAGGAATGTCATTAGCGGAACATGGTCACCAGGTTCATTTTATTGCTTACAAAAAACCAGTTAGGTTAAACAACTTAAATGATGGTTTGTTTTTTCATCAGGTCGAAGTCCCAGACTATCCTCTTTTTAATTTTGCTCCATATGAATTAGCTCTTTCTACAAAACTAGTAGAAGTTGTGAAAAACAATTCTATTGACTTGATGCATGTTCATTATGCTATTCCTCATGCATATGCTGCATACATGGCAAAAAAGATGCTAAAAGATCAATCTATTAATGTGCCTATTGTAACTACGTTGCACGGTACTGATATCACCTTAGTTGGAAATCATCCTTCTTATAAGACAGCGGTAACCTTTAGTATTAATAAATCAGACATAGTTACTTGCGTTTCAGAAAGTCTTAAAAGTGACACCTTAGATCAATTTGAAATCACTAAAGACATACATGTAATTCCAAATTTTATTGACATAAACAAATACAATCTTCAGCAGGTAAAATGTCTTGATGAAAACCCTAAGATTTCAGATGAGTTTATAATAACTCACGTTAGTAATTTTAGACCAGTAAAAAACATCAAACATGTGATAAGTGTTTTTAATAACATTCAGAAAGAAATTAATTCTAAGCTAGTTATGATTGGAGAAGGGCCAGAAAAAGAAATGGCGGAACAGCTTTGTGTGGAATTAGGAATTTCTGAAAAAGTAGAGTTTCTAGGAAACACCAATCAGGTAGAAAAAAAACTATGTCATTCTGATCTTTTTTTACTACCCTCAAACTCAGAAAGTTTTGGTTTAGCTGCTCTTGAAGCTATGGCATCAAAAGTTCCTGTTATTTCTTCAAATTCCGGCGGATTGTCTGAAATTAATATTCACGGAGAAACTGGCTATTTAACAAATAAAGATGATGTTGAATCTATGTCTAATTATGCAATTTCGATATTAAAAGATCCAATAGTATTAGATGAGTTTAAAACTAGAGCTTATAAGAAGGCTCAGGAATTTGATATCAAAAAAATCGTTCCATTATATGAAGAGATTTATTTAAAGGCCTTAAAGTCTCTTAAATAGGCTCAGTTGTTGAATCGTAAACCTGAACTTTTTTCCAAAGGTGCTTAGCTTTATCAATAAAAATTAAATGACTTGGGTGATCTTGATATATTCTTTGATGCTTTAAAGATGGAAAAGTAAAAATCATACAATAATTATAAGAATTGTCTACAACACCTCTTTTAGTAGTACTTGCCGGTTTACCCAAATGCATCTTTACAGCTAAATTATTTGTATTCATTAGCTTTTTTATTTCTTTTTCAAATAAGGCAACCTCTACTAAGTTATCAGGACTGTTTAGCCAAAAATATACTGTATGAACTATTTCACCTTCAATGATTTTAGAATCTTCTTTATTAACAGTGTTACAACTAGTTATAAAGAGCATAGTAATAGCAACTAAAAGCATCTTGGATTTCATAGCTTATTTTGGGTTATATATTTTTTTAGAATTTTTATAAATTTCTTCTTTATTGAAAGTCATTTTCTTTGTTTCAAAATTAGAATACATTTCCATTTGATCATTGTAATGCGGAGAATCTTCATGATCGCTACTTCCGTAAGAAATAACAGATTCAATTTCAACTTTTCCGTCTACAAACTTCACTAGTTCGATATAGGACTCACCATGAGTAATTTTTATTTTACCATCTTTATAATCAACACCTCTCATTGCTGTTATTACGTCTGGAATTCCAAAGATAGAAATTTCTTTATTTCCTCTAACTAATTTTTGATAGTCCCCGAGTCTTACATTAATGCTTCCGAAAGATTCGATCATTTTTAATTTAACTTCCTTAAGACATTCTTCTAACATTTCTTTACTTACAATCTTATCTTCTTTAAGTTTAGGGTAGTATTTTCCTAAATTATAGTAGACCATAGCATAGGCTCCTGCTCCAAATGATTCCGCGTTAGCTTCCCTGTCCCAGTTTTGAATTACTAAAAGTAAGTCTGAAATATCAGGATAATCGTTGGGGCTCATTTCAAATAACTCATTCACATTAACGTAGTTGTAGTTTAATGGAGTAGGCAGAGTTCTATCGTATTTTATTTTTTTAAAATCTTGATAATCAATTTTATCATATGAATTAATTAAGTCATAAAGCCTTGTACTTCTGTTATTGTCATATAGCTCATAACCCATGTTTTTAGCGAAATTTTCAGCAAGCGGATTTTCCTCCTTTGAAGTAGATTTAAAGGGGCTGTGATTCGCATTGTATATATAACCAGATTTTGGATTTAATACTTGAGGAAGTTCTTCGGTTTTATAGTAGCTATTCCAAAGTGTTTTTTTAGTGTTTCCCGGAACTACTTTTCTCCAATCATATTGATTATTTCTTTTTGGAATAATTCCATTTGAAATATAAAAAATAGTATCATTTTTATCAGCATAGCCAATATTATAACCAGGAAGATTATTCTTTTTAAGGATATTATAAAATTCAGTAAATGAATTGGCTTTATTCATTCTCCACCACTGTTCTAAAGACTTTATGTTAAATAAACTAGGAGTTCTAACTGAATAAAAACCACTTTTATTTTTTAATGTAGGTCCGTATATACTTGTAAAATATTTTTTATTAATCTTAAATCTAATTCCTAAAAATTTAACATATAGTTTGGCTTGTTTTTTTTCTAGTTTATAAGTTTCTCCATCGACAAGGTAATGCCTCTTTTTAGTTGGATGCATTTCTAGTTCAAAAACATCTGCTTTGTCAGGATAGTTTACAGTGTGAGCCCATGCTATATTTTGATTAGCTCCTATTAAAAGGGTAGGAGCTCCTGCAAAAGTAGCTCCGATAATATTAGTTCCTTCTTCACTAATCAAATGCGCTTCATACCAAGATGAGGGTCCATCAAGAGGCTGGTGTGTGTTTATAGCCAGGTAAGTTTCTTTTTTACCAGTTTTAATAGAATTAAAAGCAAAGGCATTGGATCCATTCATTTCCGCTTTAATAGGATTTGGTTTGGGGACATTATTTGAAACAATAGAGCTAACTATACTGCCAGCCTCATTTGAAATAAATAGTTGTAAAAATGAAAAGCGTAGCATCTTTTTTACAGTGACAGGAAATAAAGATTTTTCTAAAACCTCTTTAGGGTGTAATTCAGCATATCTGTTAATTCCCTGTGCATAGGCTTCAGCCACCTTTACAAAATCTAGACTAAGAGTGTTAAAAAGCTTGTCAACGGTTTCTTTAGATTCAATTAATTGAGTTAAAAAATCTGCTCCTGCTCCTTTAATTCCTATGTGTTTACTTAGTAGTCCATTTCCAGCTAGATAACCTTGTTGAATTGTTTTAAAATCATCTTCAGAGTGTGACCAAGCTAGTCCATAAGCAACCTCTGCGTCAGTTTTACCATAAATATGTGGGACTCCGTAATTGTCACGAACAATTTCAATATTATTTGGATTAATTTGAGAAAAATTAAAGTTTATAAACAATAATAAAATAATTAAGACAAGAGTCTGTTTTTTCATGTTATTCCATATACAATAACCGTACCAATAAATTTAGTTTTAGACAGTTATATTATGTTACTCCTGTATTAAAATTAATTATATATTAGTAATATGATTAAATTTATTTCAGGAAGAATTAAAGGCATATATTATTCTGTAAAAGGAGCTTTTTATTTAATTAAAACTGAGCATTCTATTCAGGTTCAATTGTTTATAGCTTTATTGTTTGTAATTGGAGGAAGATACCTTGATTTATCTAATACTGAATGGTTATTTGTTTCATTAGCAATTAGTTTAGTTTTAACTGCTGAATCTTTAAATTCTGCAATTGAAAAAGTAGCAGATTTTATTCACCCTGATTACAATAAAAAAATAGGATTAATTAAAGATGTTTCTGCAGGTGCTGTTTTTTTTGCAGTATTATTTGCTTTAGCAGTAGTGTATTTCGTTTATATCCCTAAGATACTTTAAACTCAAGCATTTTTTGATCTATTTTCTTTGCTAGAACAAAATCTAAAGAAGTTAATGCCTGTTTGTCGTGGGTCCACAAGACTATTTCTAATTTATTATAGTTGTTTGTCCATTGGGGATGATGCTTTATCTCTTCACTTATTTTTGCTATTTCACTCATGAAATTAAAAGCAGTTATAAAGTCAGTAAACTGAATTTTGATACGTAGTTTGTTTTCAAAAAGTTCCCAACTCTTATTAATTAATTTTAAGTTTTTCTCTATTTCTTTATGATCCATATGTGTGTGTAATATTGTTAAAAATAAAAAAAACCCGCAATTAAGCAGGTTTTTTTCATTTTATATCTTGGTTAGTTTAAGATATTAATATCCGTAGTTCTCAACCATATTTGGATTAGCGTTCATTTCGCCTGTTCCAATTGGATAAGCAGTTCTATAA
>CAJWFY010000034.1 GCA_913031655.1 uncultured Flavobacteriaceae bacterium | reverse complement strand
AACCTAAGTCAGGTTTAATTAAACTTGTTAAAAAAGAAATTTCTTTTAAATGATTTGCTCCCATTTCAACTATAGCAAATTCAGTTGTCTTTTTAATTGTTAAAAGAGTTAATGGAACCCCAATATGATTATTCAGATTCCCGATAGTTGAAGTTGTATTGTTTTTAAAGCTTAGTACGGAATTCATTAATTCCTTAGTAGTTGTTTTACCATTGCTTCCAGTTATTGCTAAAATAGTAGTGTTGTTTAATTGTAATCTGTGATATGCAGAAAGTTCTTGCAATGATTTTAAAACATTTTGAACTTTAATTAATCTAGGGTTGATTAATTTTGAATCATCTACAACAGCATACTTAGCTCCTTTTCTTATAGCCTCCAAAGCATATTTGTTGCCATTAAAATTGTCCCCCTTTAGCGCAAAAAAAAGACTGTTTTTTTTTACAGATCTTGAATCAGTAGAAACATTTTCACATTCAAGAAAGTAATTATATAATTCGTTAACCTTCATTTTCTAAATTTAATGAAATAAGAATAAGCTAATAAATCTGTAAAAAATAAAAGTTGATTTATCTTTTTCTAGGCTTCGATTTTGATCTTGATTCTCCTAAATAAGACATTGCACATCTGAATCCAATAAAATTAGTAGTCATATTTTCGGAAAGAAACCTTCTTTGAGCAGGATCCAAGTAATAAGCTCTATCTAGCCATGAACCTCCTTTATAAACCCTAGCTTCATCATTAATTAGTGTGGTTCTTTCTTCGGAATTATCATCTTGTGTTGGAGAATTGTACATTGAAGAAGTTTCACCCTCTAAACTAAAGTTTCTAACAGATTTTCTGTCTCCATCATTATAATTTCTATTATCTCCTGTTGTGTAATTTACCCTGTCGATTGAGTCTTCACTTTCAACTTCTTCTTTTAAAGAACCAGGTAAATTATCAAAAGTTGCGCTTTCGGGATCTATAGTTAATGCTTTTCCGTTTTCATCAATAGAAGGTGAATAAAATACATTTCCTCTGTAGTAATTGAAATCATTAGCTTCTTCATCAATTATTGGTCTATAAACATCAGCCACCCATTCTGCAACATTACCAGCCATACCATATAATCCAAAATCATTTGGAGGATATGATCTTACCGCTGTGGTGATTCCAGAACCAGTTTCGGACCATCCAGCTATACCACCATAATCTCCGGCAGAAAGTTTGAAATTAGCTAATTGGTCTCCTAAAGATTTTTTCTTTCCTGATCTAGTATACTCTCCATCCCAAGGAAATTTTTTCTTTCCTCTATATACGTTTCCATCCCTAATTTCACCCAAAGCTAAAGCCGCATACTCCCATTCTGTTTCAGTTGGCAATCTGTATTCAGGTAATAGTACACCACTTTCTCTTGTAGCGTAATTTATTTTTTCTTCTCCATCTTCATTAATTTCTTTTTGTTTATCTCCTGCTATTTCATTCATTCTTCCACCATAAGATTGAGATGGATCAAGAAAATAAGCTTTAGTATTGAACGAGTAACCGTTACTTAAACTATCTGGAATTATAGCTCCAGGCCTTATGTATCCTTTAGAAACTAGAATTTGTTCATTTACTCTGTCTGTTCTCCACTTAGCATAATTATTTGCTTGTCTCCATGTCACGCCAACAACTGGATGGTTTTGAAAAGCTGGATGTCTTAGATAATTATTTACCATATCTTCATTAAAACCCAATGGATTTCTCCAAACCAATGTATCTGGAAGAGCAGCCTTATATATTTCTGGATATTCTTCTGTGAATACTCTTCTCATCCAATATAAATATTCAACATACATTACGTTTGTAACTTCTGTTTGGTCTATAAAAAAAGATCTTACATATTGTTGGCTTGGTGTATTATTCCAGTCGTGCATAACATTATCTTGTACATTTCCTTTAGTGAATGTTCCACCTTCAACAAATACAAGTCCTGGACCGGCAGGCTGACCCTTATATTTATTATTATATTTAAAACCTCCATCTTTGGAATTCATTTTCCAGCCAGTGGCTTGAGAAACGTTTTTTCCGCTCTTGAATGAACTATTACTCCTGTTACATCCAACTAATAAAAGAACAGTTATCATTAAAGAAAAAATCTTAAATACGGTTTTATTGATCATGTAAGTTTAATTTTACTATTTTATTTATCTTGCAAGATAGTAAATTGTTTAAAAAAAAAATTAATTTAAATAAATCAGTGTAAAAATAATATTTCTATATATTTAACGTTTTAAATTTATGTATCAAAAATATATTTTTATTTTAACTTTTATTTTTATAGTAAAATCTAATTATTCTCAAGACAGAAGAGTTATTACCACTGCTGTTCCTTTTTTAATGATTTCAGCTGATGCTAGAGCTTCTGGTCTTGGTGAACAAGGAGTTGCTACAACTCCAGATGCATTTTCTCAGCATTGGAATCCATCAAAATATGTTTTTTCAGAAAACCGTTCAGGATTTGGCGTAAGTTATACACCTTACCTAAGTAAGTTAGTCAGTGATGTTTTTTTAGCTAATATTAATTATTTTGAAATTATTAACGAAAGGAGTTCATGGTCTGCCAGTTTTAAATATTTTAGTTTGGGTGATATTGATATTATTCAAAACCCTCAAGATATTCCAATTCTTGAAAATCCAAACGAATTCACCTTGGATGCTTCTTATACCTTAAAACTTAGTGATTATTTTTCAATGGCAGTTTCTGGAAGGTTTTTAATGTCAGATGTCAAATTACAATCTGTAGATTCTGATTCTGATTCTGCTAGTTCTTTTGCTGTTGATATTTCTGGGTTTTATCAATCTGATGAACAAGCATACCAAAACTTTAATGGTATTTGGAGGGCTGGGTTTAATCTTTCAAATTTAGGTCCTAGAATGAAATATGAAGAACTTGGAAAAAAGAACTTCATTCCTACTAATTTAAAATTTGGAACAGCTTTTGATTTCATTTTTGATTCCTCTAACAAAGTTTCACTAAATCTGGAATTAAATAAATTATTAGTACCCACTCCAAGCATACCTATTTATAATTCAAATGATCAAATAATTGGTTACAATCAAGCAGATGTTAATTTTTTATCTGGAATTTTCAAATCTTTTGGTGATGCCCCAAATGGTTTTAGTGAAGAGTTACAGGAGTTGACAATAGCTTTAGGGTTAGAATACTTGTATGATGATTCATTTGCTATTAGATTAGGTTATTTTAATGAGCACGAAAACAAAGGAGCTAGAAAATACATAACATTTGGTACAGGATTTAAGCTTAATGAAATAAATTTAGATCTTTCTTATCTTTTGTCAACTTCAAACGTTATTAGTCCATTAGAAAATACACTCAGGTTTTCCTTCACATATAACTTTAATTAATTATATTATTTTCAATATATCTTTAAAGAATTGTTTAGATATGTTAACTTTGTAATGCTACATTAATAAAATTATATTTTTATATTTTAATAATTATTTCAAATTCTAATGAAAGAAATCAATAAAGAAACTTATTTAAAATGGTATGAAGATATGCTGTTTTGGAGAAAATTTGAAGACAAATTAGCTGCAGTATATATTCAACAAAAAGTAAGAGGTTTCCTTCATTTGTATAACGGTCAAGAAGCGATTTTAGCTGGTGCTCTTCATGTTATGGATCTTGGGAAAGATAGAATGATTACAGCTTACCGAAATCATGTAATGCCTATAGGAATGGGAGTTGATCCTAAAAGAGTTATGGCAGAGCTATATGGTAAATCAACAGGAACATCAATGGGATTAGGTGGGTCAATGCATATTTTTTCAAAAGAGTATAGGTTCCACGGAGGGCACGGCATAGTTGGCGGTCAAATTCCTTTAGGAGCTGGAATGGCATTTGGTGATAAATACTTTAATAGAGGAGCTGTGACTCTTTGCTTTATGGGTGACGGTGCTGTTCGTCAAGGGTCCCTTCACGAAACATTAAACTTAGCAATGCTATGGAAATTACCTGTAGTATTTGTTGTTGAAAATAATGGTTACGCTATGGGAACATCTGTAGAAAGAACATCCAGTCATTCAGATATTTGGAAACTAGGTTTAGGGTATGAAATGCCGTGTGGTCCGGTCGATGGTATGAATCCAATTAAGGTAGCAGAAGCCCTGGATGAAGCTATTTCTAGAGCTAGAAGTGGTGATGGTCCAAGTTTTTTAGAAATGAAAACCTACAGATACAGAGGGCATTCTATGTCTGATGCCCAGAAATATAGAACGAAAGATGAAGTTAATGAATACAGAAAGATAGATCCAATAAGTCAAGTGAAAAAAATTATATTAGAAAATGAATTTGCTTCTGAAGATGAAATTTCTACAATCGATCAATCTATCAAATCTAAAGTTTTGGAATGCGAGAAATTTGCTGAAGAATCTCCTTATCCAGATAAAAGTGTGATGTATGATGCAGTTTATGAACAAGAAGACTATAACTTTATTTCTCATAAATTAAAATAATGGCACAAATAATAAATATGCCCAGATTAAGTGACACCATGGAAGAAGGTGTCGTAGCTAAATGGCTTATCAATATTGGAGATCAAATTCAAGAGGGCGATATATTAGCTGAAATAGAAACTGATAAGGCTACAATGGAGTTTGAATCATTTCATGAGGGAACTCTTTTGCATATTGGAGTCAATGAAGGAGAAACAGCAGCTGTAGATACTTTATTGGCTATAATTGGAGAAAAAGACGAAGATATTTCTTCGTTACTTATAGTTGAAAAACCTACTAATGGTCAGTTAGACTTAGTAGATCAAATCGAACAAACCGAAAGTTTAGATAAAAATCTTGAACTAAATGAAGGAAATACTGACCTTAATTATAAAGTAGTCACTATGCCTAGGTTAAGTGACACTATGGAAGAAGGTACAGTGTCTTCTTGGTTAGTTAATATTGGAGATAAAGTAGAGGAAGGTGATATTTTAGCCGAAATTGAGACTGATAAGGCTACCATGGAGTTTGAATCATTTCAAGAGGGTACATTATTATATATTGGTGTAAAACAAGGAGAAACAGCCGTAGTTGACAGTTTACTTGCAATTATCGGAGATGAAGGTGTTGATTTTCAATCTGAAATTAAAAAATATGAATTTAGCGAGTTAGATGATTCTGAAAATAATATAGAACAAGAAATTATAGTTGACAATAAAGTTGAAGTTCCTCAACCCATAATAGTTGAAAATAAAACTGAAGCTCATCATGATAGAGTTTTAGCATCTCCTCTAGCTAAAAAAATAGCTAAAGAAAAAAATATTGATTTAATGTCTTTGAAAGGTTCTGGCGATAACGGCAGAATAGTAAAAGAAGATGTAGAAAACTTCGTTCCTTCAAAAATAGATGTTTCGATAAAAGATATTCAAATTAGTTCAGTTGGAAGCGAAAGTTTTGAAGAAATAGAAAATTCTCAAATGAGAAAAGCTATAGCTAGAAGATTAAAAGAATCTAAGTTTTCGGCTCCTCATTACTATTTAAGTGTTGAGTTTGATATGGATAATGCAATTGCCTTTAGAAAACAATATAATACTATGCCTGAAACTAAAATATCCTTTAATGATATTATAGTTAAAGCATGTGCTATTTCATTAAAGCAGCATCCAAAAGTTAATTCCCAATGGTTTGAAGATAAAATTAGATTAAATCATCATGTTCATGTAGGAGTTGCTGTTGGAGTTTCTGATGGTTTAGTAGTTCCTGTTATCCGTTTTGCAGATAAAAAATCTCTTCCAGAAATTGGATCTATGGTAAAAGATTACGCTGTAAAATCTAGAGATAAGAAACTTACACCTGATCAAATGTTAGGCAGTACTTTTACAGTTTCCAATTTAGGTATGTTTGGAATACAAGAATTTACATCAATAATTAATCAGCCAAATTCAGCAATTTTATCTGTTGGAAGTATTGTTCAAAAACCAGTTGTTAAAGACGATAAAATTCAAATCGGTAATACCATGAAGCTTACCTTGGCTTGTGACCATAGGACAGTGGATGGAGTTACGGGATCTTTATTTTTAGAAACACTTAAAGGCTATATTGAAAATCCAGTAACTATGCTAGTTTAAATATTTTTATGAAAAATGTAATTATTACTGGAGCAAGTAGAGGAATAGGATTTGAATTAACAAAGTTATTTAGCGCTAAAGGTTTTAAGGTTATTGCCTTGTCTAGGAATGTTTCTAAATTAAACCTTCCAAATGTTACAGCTTTTCAGTTAGATATTTCCTCAGAAAAATCAATTTCAAAAATTGTAAAATTAATTTTAAACGATTTTAACAAAGTAGATGTTTTAATAAATAATGCTGGAAGTTTAATTAATAAACCGTTTTCTCAAACTTCATTTAATGATTTTGAATCAATTTATAAAGTCAATGTATTTGGATTGGCTGAACTTATCAGATTACTCTTGCCATGTTTCCATAAAAGTAGCCATGTTGTCAATATAAGTAGTATTGGCGGAATTGGAGGGTCTAGTAAATTTTCAGGTCTTTCGGCTTATTCAAGCAGTAAGGGAGCTTTAAATATTTTAACTGAAATGCTTAGCGAAGAGTTTAAGGATTCTGGTCCAAGCTTTAATTGTTTGGCTCTAGGAGCTGTTCAAACCGAAATGTTAGAAGAGGCATTTCCAGGTTTTAAAGCAACGATAAGTCCTTTAGAAATGGCAAACTATATTTATAATTTTTCCTTGGAGGGAAATAAGTTTTTTAACGGAAAAACTATTCCGGTTTCTACTTCTAACCCATGATTGCATTTAACTTATTTGATCTAATACCTGATGAATCATGTGAACTAGTTAAACCTTTAGTATCTAAAGATTCCCTTGAGATTAAAGTAGTTAATGTTAGAAAAACTAAGCACGGAGATTTTAAAAAATTAAAAAATGGTTTTAATCAGATTACTTTAAACCATATTAACAATAAATACCGTTTCTTAATAACATTAATTCACGAATTAGCTCATTTTAAAGTTTACAGTAATATTAAAAAAAGAGTTAACCCACACGGTATCGAATGGAAGAGTGCTTACAAGTTAATGATGCTTCCTTTTTTAAATAATCGAATTTTTCCAGATGAAATCCTTTCAAGATTAGCAATCCATATTAAAAACCCACCCGCAACTACAGATTCTGATATAAATTTAGTTGTTGCATTAAATAAATATGATTATTTTAATGATAATAAGATTCTTTTAAATGATCTTTTAGAAGGTTGTTTATTTGAATATGGTCAAGGCAAAGTTTTTTTAGTCAAACGTAAATTAAGAAAAAGATATATTTGTAAAGAATTGTCCTCAGGAAAAGAATACTTGTTCTCACCTGTAGCAAGGGTTAAATCAATAGAAAAATGAAAACAGTAGCAGTTAGTGGTTATTTTGATCCAATTCATGTTGGACATTTAGAATATTTAAAATTATCAAAAAAATTAGGAGATAAGTTGATTGTTATTGTCAACAATAATCATCAATGTGTTTTAAAAAAAGGAAAACCATTTATGGATGAGAAGGATAGAGTAGAAATTGTTAAAGCACTTAAAGTAGTAGATGAAGTTTTTTTATCAATTGACAAGGATAAAACAGTGTGTGCTTCACTAGAAGCTATTAATCCTGATATTTTTGCTAATGGTGGAGATAGGAGCACTGGTGAAGTTCCTGAATCTTTTATTTGTAAAAAATATAATATTGAAATGACAGATGGTTTAGGCGATAAGATTAGAAGTTCATCAGAATTAACTGGTCTTAAGCAAAAGTAATTTTATGGAAACTAAATTTAATTTTTCAGATGAAGAGTCAAATGTAAATTTAGAAAATAAATCCATTTCTAAAAATGCTAAAGGATTGTTCTTTTCTTTATTTTCTTTTTTAAAAGAGGTTTTAGATTTTAGAAAAGATACAGATAAAGAGGCTACGTTGATTTCTATAAAAAATGATATTTCAATTAAAGGTCCTACTGCATGGATATTGATTTGTTCGATTTTTGTTGCATCAGTTGGGTTAAATGCTAACTCCATTCCAGTTGTGATTGGAGCGATGTTGATTTCTCCACTAATGGGTCCAATATTAGGTTTTGGAATGTCTATTGCTATAAATGATCTAGAGACTTTAAAAAAATCATTGATAAATTTTACAGTGATGGTTGTTTTAAGTGTACTTACTGCTTATTTGTTTTTTGCTTTTTTCCCACTTAGAGAAGAGTCCTCTGAATTGTTATCCAGAACAAAGCCTGACATTAGAGATGTTTTAATTGCTTTTTTTGGAGGACTAGCGCTTATTATAGCAAGAACTAAAAAGGGACCAATTTCCTCTGTAGTTTTTGGAGTAGCAATAGCAACTGCACTTATGCCTCCACTTTGTACTGTAGGATTTGGTTTAGCTACTGGAAAACCTTCTTTTGCATTAGGAGCTATGTACTTATTTATGATTAATACTCTCTACATAGTGTTAGCTACCTATGTCGTAGTTAAACTATTGAGGTTTCCGATGATAAATTATGCTAATTCAAAAAGAAGAACTACAATCGCTCGTTTAGTTACTATCTTTTCAGTTTTGATGCTTATTCCAGCTTTCTTTACTTTTTCTGGAGTTCTTAATGAAAGTAAATTTAAAAATTCAGCTAATGATTTTTTAAGAATTGAGTTAGATGGATTAAAGAATAATGATTATTTAGAAAAAACAGCTGTCATTAATTATAATTACAATAACATGTCATCTAATTTTGTTTGGCCATGGCTAGATAAAAAATCTAAAATTGTATTAAATACTTTTGGATTAGAGCCTATTTCCAGCGAAACAATAGCTCTTCTTAAAGCTAAATTAAAGAAGTACCCTAATTTATCATTAACTGACCTTGTTTTTAATCAACAAGAAATTCAGAACGATTTTAAAGAACAAAAACGTTTTTTAAGCGAATTAAAATCTAGAGACTCATTAGATTTAATAAATAAGTCAAATCAAATTGAAATTTTAACAAATAAATTAAATAGACTTGAAAAATTAGAAAATAATAATCTTTTTTATCAATCTATTTTGAATGAAGTGAAATTCAATCACGAGTTAATTCAACGTGTTAATTATAGCTTTTTAATCTCACTTAATGATACCATTACAGTTTTCACAACTAAATGGAAGGATGGTTTTTCTTATGAAGAAATAAACTCAGAAGAAATTAAGTTAAAAAAATGGCTAAAATTTAAATTAGGTAATCAATTATTTGAATTAAAAAGAGAAGAATAATTATAAAAACTTTCTTACTTTTTTAAGTAATTCAGAGGAGTATACAAAATCTGAAATAGATTGATTGTTCGTTTTGAAAATCTCTTTGTTACTTCCTTCCCATTCTTTTTCCCCATCAACTAAAAAAAGAATCTTTTCACCAATTTCCATAACGGAGTTCATGTCATGTGTGTTTATAATAGTAGTTATATTAAACTCTTTAGTAATTTCTTGAATTAGCTTATCTATTATAATGGATGTTCTAGGATCTAAACCTGAATTGGGTTCATCACAAAATAAATATTTAGGATTCATAACTATAGCCCTAGCTATTGCTACTCTCTTTTGCATCCCGCCAGATAGTTCAGATGGTAATTTCTGATGAGCTTTATCTAATTCTACCCTTTGAATAGCAATTTCTGCTTTTTGTCTAATTTCCTCATCATTTTTGTTGGAAAGCATTGTTAAAGGGAACATTACGTTCTCTATAACTGACATTGAATCAAACAGTGCACTTCCTTGAAATACCATACCCATTTCTCTTCTTAATAAAGTTTTACTATTGTCATTCATCTTTTTATTTGATACACCATCATAAATTATTTCTCCAGAATTTGGAATATGTAATCCTAATAAACATTTTAATAGAACAGTTTTTCCAGAACCACTTTGTCCTATAATTAAGTTTGTTTTTCCTTTATCAAAAGTAGTAGACACATTATTTACAATTGTATTTTCTCCGAAAGTCTTTATTATATTTTTTATTTCTATCATTAGCTTAATAATAATTGAGTTATAATAAAGTTCACCACTATTATTATTATAGATGTCCAAACAAAAGATAGAGTGCTTGCTCTACCAACTTCTAAAGCACCGCCTTTCATGTAGAATCCATGATATGATGGTACAGTAGCTAGTATTATAGCAAATAAAAAAGTTTTGATGTAAGCATATATTATATGGAAGGGTTCAAATTCCATTTGTATTCCTGAAATGAAAGCCTCACTTGGAACTCCAGCAAAAGTCATAGCAAGAAAACCTCCGAAAATTGCAACAAACATTGAGATAGTAATTACAAATGGATAAAATAATAAAGCTATAATTTTTGGAAATACAAGGTAGTTTAGGGGGTTAATTCCCATTACTTCTAAGGCATCTATTTGTTCTGTTACTCTCATTGTCCCTATGCTTGATGTAATATAAGATCCAACTTTTCCAGCCATTATTATTGACATGAAAGTTGGAGCAAATTCAAGAATTACAGATTGCCTTGTCGCAAAACCAATTAATGATTTTTCTAAAAAAGGGCTACTAAGGTTCATTGCAGTTTGAATTGATATTACTGCTCCAATAAAAAATGATAGAATTGCAACTATAGGAATAGATTCAATTATTAAATCGTTGATTTCTTTAAAAATCAACTTCTTCAATATCTTCCATTTACTGGGCTTGAAAAATGACATTTTGATCATTATAAAGTATTTTCCAATGTCACTTAAATAAAACATAGTAAATATTAATTATTTAAAGTTATGAATATTGAGTTTAAAAAAGATTAAATGAAATATAATTTATTGAGTATTATATTTGATATGTAATTGCATTTACATTCATACCTGCTCCTACACTTCCAAATAAAACTATATCACCTTTTTTAAGAGAATGATTTTCTATCTTATTATTTTTAACCAAATCAAAAAGAGTGGGAATAGTAGCTACTGAACTATTACCTAGCTTTCCAATAGACATAGGCATTACATTCTCGGGTCTAGGTATATCATAAAGTTTATAAAACCGATCTACCATAGCATCATCCATTTTTTCATTTGCTTGATGTAGGAATATTTTTTTAACATCATTTACTGATTTACCACTTAATTCTAAGCAATCTTTCAGAGCTTGAGGAACTTTGGTGATAGCAAATTCATAAATCTTATGTCCATACATTTTTATGTATTTATCTTTTGACTTATTATTGGTATCAAATGAATCACCTAAAAATAAATCAAAAGTATTTTCGGCTGAAAACGTACAGCTTTTATGAGATAAAATTCCTTGATTGGGGTTTTTATCTTTTTTTTCTACAATTGTTGCACCTGCTCCATCTGAGAATATCATAGAATCTCTATCACTTGTATCGAAAGTTCTTGATAAAGTTTCGGCTCCAATAACTAAACATTTTTTAGCAATTCCAGCTTTAATAAAAGCATTGGCTTGAATTACGCCTTCAATCCATCCGGGACATCCGAATATCAGATCGTAGCAAACACATTCCGGATTTTTTATTCCTAGTTTGTACTTAACTCTACTAGCTACGCTGGGAAGTTGATCAATTTGTTTTGTTCCGTGTTTTATATCTCCGAAATTATGTCCTACTATAATGTAATCTAAAGTTTCTGGATCGATTTTAATATCATTTATAGCTTTCTTAGCTGCAAAAACAGCTAAATCTGATGTGTCAAATTGATTTTTTGCATACCTGCGTTCTTCAATACCCGTAATTGCTTTAAACTTTTTAATTATAATTTCATTAGTCACTTTGAATTCAGATCCATCAGAATTTAAAAATCTGTTATTTAAAAAATCTTCATTTTTTTTAACTGTTTCTGGAATATAAGATCCGGTTCCTGTAATGCAAATAGACATTTGTGACTGTTTAGTATTCTAAATTAGAAAAATTAATATAATTAACCTACATCTGTGTATGTATCTATTGGAGCACAAGTACACATTAAATTTCTGTCTCCATATGCTTC
>CAJWFY010000033.1 GCA_913031655.1 uncultured Flavobacteriaceae bacterium | reverse complement strand
TAGATAATTGGATTCATGTCTCGAATTTAAAATTTTGGGCAGAACCAATTGGTAAACTTTACAACGTTAGACAAATGCCAACAACCTTTATTTTAGATGAAAATAAAAGGGTAATAGGCATGAATTTAAAAGGGAAAGAATTAGATAAACTAATTTCAAAACAATTATCTCTTTAGAATTTAAAAAAGATTCTTCTTAGAGCTTATAAATATTACAATAGGACTGATTAGAAGCACTACAATCCATGTATCATTTATTAAAATTGAAGGATTAATTACCAGAGTTATTAATAGTCCTGCTATAGCTCCACCAAAATGAGCTGTATGTCCTATATTACCCAAACTTTTCTGCATACCATAAATACTGTAAAGTAAATATCCAATTCCAAATATGTAAGCAGGTAATGGAATGGGGAAAAAGATAAGAGCTAATTTCATTTGCGGATACAATAAAATAGAAGAATATACAATTCCTGTCACTGCTCCACTAGCTCCTACCGCAGAATAATAAGGTTCATTTTTATGAAATTTTAAAGCAAAATAATTTCCAAAATACAGACTACTAAAATATATTATGACAAAGTAGAGCGAACCCACTGTTCCAAGTACTACATCAGAAAAAACATATAAAGTAAATAAGTTAAGGGCTAAGTGAGAATAATCCACATGTAAAAAACCGGAACTCCACATTCTGATTTTTTCTCCCAGATTAATTGAGTTGATTTGAAACTTATATTTTTCAAAAAAATATTGATCTTTAATACCTTTATAAGAAACTAGGCAGGTAACTAATATTATTAAATAAGTGATAGCTTTTTTTTTTAAAGATAAGTCGTTAAAATCAAAATCAGGAATTATAATTTAGATTTATTATAATAAAAAAAACACTTTATAAATATTGTTATTTATTAAAAGTTGATAATTAATAATTAAATATATTTACAAATATGAAATTAGTAATATATCTTATTCTTTATCCTGTAATATTACTTATATCACATCTTCCATTTAGAATTTTATATTTTTTTTCTGATATCACTTTTTACTTTTTATATTATGTTTTTAGATATAGAAGAAAAATTGTAAGATTTAATTTAGAAATCTCTAAAGTCTCTAAGTCTAAAGAAGATTTAATTAGAATCGAAAAGGAATTTTATAGACATATTACAGATGTATTTTTTGAAATGTTTAAATTTTATAGTATTTCAAAAGAAGATATTAAAAAAAGGTTTTACTTAGAAAATTCACACTTAATTGAAGATTTAGCAAAAAACAAAAAAAATGTTATGTTTATGGCTACGCATCACGGTGGGTTTGAATGGTTTTTGTCAATAGGACATCATATCCCACACTTTCCTTTTGCTATATACACTCCTTTGTCCAACAAACATTTAGATTCGTTTGTAAGAAAAATAAGGTTAAAACACGGTTCTAAATTAATATCTCGATATAATACGGCTGAGTATATAACCACACAAATTCAAGAAAAAAAATTATTTCTCTGTGGAATGGCAGCTGATCAATCTGCTCAAATTAGATCTGTGACTTATTGGAAAAACTTTTTAGGAGTAAAAGTTCCTGTTTTTACTGGATCTGAAAGAATAGCTAAACAACATGATATTCCTGTTATGTTTGGTAAAATGGTGAAAATTAAAAGAGGGCATTATAAAGTTGTAGTTGAAATGCTTTCTGAGTTTCCTAGAGAGCATAAAGATTTTGAAATTACTGATATGTATGTTGATCGAGTTGAAAAACAGATAAGAGAAAATCCTGAATACTATTTTTGGACACACAACAGGTTTAAACACATGAATAAAGCTCCTAAAGATTAATTAACTTATAATTCTGTAATATCATTTTTTATTTGATCTACTAACCTATTTGCTTCATTTTCTGTCATTGCTTCACTATATATTCTTATAATAGGTTCAGTATTAGATTTTCTTAAATGAACCCAACTTTCTTTAAAATCAATTTTTAATCCATCAATTTCATTAATATTTTCATCAGAATATTTACTGGCAAGGTTCTTTAATATATTATCTACATTTATTTCTTTTGATAGATTTATTTTTTCTTTAACCATATAGTATTTGGGGTAAGTAGATAACAGCTCACTTACTTTCATTCTTTTTTCAACTAGAAGAGATAGAAACAAGCCAATACCTACAATAGCATCCCTTCCATAATGACTTTCAGGATAAATGACTCCTCCATTTCCTTCTCCTCCTATAACAGCATTACATTCTTTCATTTTGTTTACTACGTTAACTTCTCCAACCGCACTTGCAAAATAGGATTGCCCGTACTTTTCAGTAACGTCTCTTAAAGCCCTTGTTGAGGAAAGGTTAGAAACAGTAAATCCGGGTGTTTTACTTAATACATAATCTGAGCATGCAACTAAAGTGTTTTCTTCTCCGAAAATCTCTCCATTTTCACAAATAAAAACTAGTCTGTCAACATCTGGATCAACAGCTATTCCTAAATCAGCTCCAATTTCAATAACCTTTCTAGATAAATCTAAAAGATTTTTTTTAAGTGGTTCAGGGTTATGTGCAAAATGACCAGTCGGTTCACAATGTATTGCTTCAAATTCGATATTCAATTGTTTTAGTAAAAGAGGAACTATGATTCCTCCAGTTGAATTAACTCCATCAACTACTACTTTTAATTTATTTTTTTTTATCTCTTCAGTATTGACAAGGTTAAGATTTAAAACAGAATTTATATGAATCTGCATAGTATTGTCAACTTTCTTTATAGTACCCAAATTATAAACATCAGAGAAGGTATAATTATCATTTTCTGATATTGAAACTATTTCATTTCCAGCTATTCCATCTAAAAACTCTCCTTTACTGTCTAGTAATTTTAATGCATTCCATTGTGAAGGATTGTGACTTGCAGTTATAATAATTCCACCATCAGCATTTAGTTCAGTAACCATCAATTCAACTGTAGGCGTAGTAGAAAGTCCTAAATCACAAACATCAATTCCTAAAGAAATTAAAGAATTTTGAACGAAATTTTGTATCATTTCACCAGAAATCCTAGCATCTCTACCAATAACAACTTTTAATTTATTTTTTTTAGAATTTTTTTTAAGCCATACGCCGTAAGCACAGCCAAACTTAACGGCATCAATAGGAGTGAGATTTTCACTTACTCCTCCTCCAATTGTTCCTCTAATTCCTGAAATAGATTTAATTAATGTCATAGATTTCAAATATACAATTTGAATAACTTTTTTGACTTACTTTTATCAAAATTAATCTTTATGAAATATAATATTCAATATCTTTTTTTATTCATTTTTATATTTTTTGTAGCGTGTAAAAAAGATAATTCATCGGAATTATATAAAAACGGAATGGTTGTATCTGCTAAAGTAGAAGCATCTAATGCTGGTGTTCAAATTTTAAAAATTGGTGGTAATGCTTTTGATGCTATGATAGCTACAGATCTAGCTCTTTCAGTTGTTTATCCAAATGCAGGAAATTTAGGTGGAGGTGGTTTTATGGTTTATAGACTCTCTAATGGGGATAATGGAACATTAGATTATAGAGAAAAATCTCCTTTGAGTTCTTTTGAAAATATGTATTTAGATAAACTTGGTAATGAAGTCTTGAATCTTAGTACAAAGGGTGCTTTAGCTGTCGCTGTTCCCGGCACAATTGCTGGTCTTTTTGAAATCCATAAGAAGTTCGGAAGCCTTCCGCTTAAAGTAATTTTTGAGCCTGCTATTAATTTAGCTGAAAAGGGATATAAACTAACATACAAACAAGCGATAACCTTAAATAGCTATAGAAAAGAAATATATGAGCTTAACGACTCGTTGAAACTTTTCAGTAATGAATTTAAGGAAGGTGATCTGTTTGTTAATAAGGCTTTAGGAAAGACACTAAGAAGAATATTGAAAAACGGAAAAGATGAGTTTTATAAAGGAGATATAGCTAAAGAAATAGTTGATTATTTAAATGATAAGGGAGGGATTATAAGTCTTAAAGATATGTCTGTTTACAAACCCGTTTGGAGAAAATCTCTTGAATTAAAATATAAAGATTTAAAAATCATAACAATGGGTCCACCCTCTAGTGGTGGTGTTGTACTTGGTCAAATATTAAAAATGATCGAACCATTTGATTTTACTAAGATTAATCACAATAGTGAAAAGTATATACAGTTACTGACAGAGTCTGAACGCCGTTCGTTTGCAGATAGAAGTAAATATTTAGGAGATCCTGATTTTAATTATATTCCTGTTAAGGAGCTTTTAAATAAGGATTATATAAGCTCAAGAATGAAGGATTTTAATTTTGAAAGCGCTACTCCTTCTAATTCTGTTAATTCTGGAAACTTGACTGAAAGTAATGAAACAACTCATTATTCTATAGCAGACAGCTTAGGGAATGTTGTTTCTGTAACTACTACGCTAAATGGTAATTATGGGTCCAAACTATTTCCTTCAAATCTAGGTTTTTTTTTAAATAATGAAATGGATGATTTTTCTAAAAAGCCAGGACTTCCTAATATGTATGGTCTGATTGGAGGAGAGATTAATTCTATTCAACCAGGTAAAAGAATGTTAAGTTCTATGACTCCAACAATAGTAGAAAAAAATGATAAGCCGCTTATGGCTTTAGGCAGTCCAGGTGGTCCAACAATTATAACTTCAGTTCTACAAACCATATTAAATTTCCATGATTTTAATTTTAGTATTCAAGAATCAGTAAATCTTCCAAGATTTCATCATTTGTGGTTCCCTGATAAAATTTTTTATGAAAACAATTTATTAGATTCAAAGATAAAAATGTCATTGAAAAAGAAAGGTTATATTTTTAATGATAATCCAAGTTTGATTGGAAGAGTTGATGCTATTCACATTGATAACGATGGCTATTTTTTTGGAGGCGCCGATAAAAGGGGTGATGATAAATCAATAGGATTTTAATATGAATTAATAATATTAATCAGTTTTAAATATTGTAATTTGCAACCTTGATTTTTTAACAAATGAAGGATGTAATTTCAGTAAATGGTGCTAGAGCAAACAATCTAAAAAATATAGATATTGATATTCCTAGAAACAAACTCGTTGTAATAACTGGACTTTCAGGAAGTGGAAAATCTTCATTAGCTTTTGATACTATTTATGCTGAAGGCCAACGAAGGTATATTGAGACTTTTTCAGCTTATGCAAGACAGTTTATAGGAGGACTAGAAAGACCTGATGTAGATAAAATTGATGGTTTGTCTCCAGTCATTGCAATTGAACAAAAAACCACTTCAAAAAACCCAAGATCAACCGTTGGGACTATTACAGAATTATATGATTACTTAAGGCTGTTCTATTCAAGAGTATCAGATGCATATAGCTATAATACTAATGAAAAAATGATTAGTTACAGTGACGAAGAAATTGTAGATCTAATACTAGAAAATTATTTAGACAAAAAAATCACCATGTTATCTCCCGTTGTAAAAGGAAGAAAGGGACATTATAGAGAATTGTTTTCAACTATTCAAAAACAAGGGTTTCTTAAGGTAAGAATTGATGGTGAAATAACTGAACTTAGATCTAACATGAAACTGGATCGTTATAAAATTCATGATATTGAAATTGTAGTTGATAGAATTCAAGTTAAAAACGATGAACATGCTTTAAAGAGATTAAAAGATAGTATTGTTACTTCTATGTATCAAGGTAAAAATTCATTAATAATTATTAATGAAGAAGATCAGAAAATTAGATATTTAAGTAAAAACCTAGTTTGTCCTACAACAGGAATTTCTTATGAAAAACCTGAGCCTAATTCTTTTTCTTTTAATTCTCCAAGAGGAATGTGTAAAAAATGTAATGGCTTAGGGAATGTAAATACTATTAATTTAAAAGCAGTCATTCCGGATGATAATATTTCTATATTTTCAGGAGGAATAGTTCCCATAGGAACATTTAAAAATAATTGGATTTTTAAACAACTTGAAACTATTTCAAGCCGTTATAACTTCGACTTAAAAGATTCCATAAATAAAATTCCTAAAACTGCTTTAGACGTTATTTTAAATGGAGGGAATGAGACTTTTTCAGTGGAATCTAGGACTTTAGGCTTGACTAGAAAATATCAAATTGATTTTGAAGGTGTTATTCCGTTTATTGAAGATCAGTTCAATGATAATCACAGTGCTCGAATTAAAAGGTGGGCAAAAGCTTTCATGGACAATGTTAAATGTAAATCTTGCTTAGGATCAAGGTTGAATAAAGAATCCAGAAACTTTTTTATTGAATCAAAGGGTATAGATGATTTGAGTAAAATGGATATTATAGAACTTAAAAAATGGTTTTCATCAATTAACTCTAAACTTTCAAAAAGAAAACAAATTATAGCTTTAGAAATAGTAAAAGAAATTAACAAAAGATTAGATTTTTTATTAAATGTGGGTTTAGATTATTTATCTCTAAACAGACCTTCTAAGTCTCTTTCTGGAGGAGAGTCTCAAAGAATTAGATTAGCCACTCAAATAGGTTCTCAACTTGTGGGTGTTCTTTATATTCTAGATGAACCAAGTATTGGTTTACATCAGAGGGATAATTCTAAACTAATTGATTCATTAAAAAAATTAAGAGATTTAGGTAATTCTATCATCGTTGTTGAACATGACAAAGAGATTATGGAAAAATCTGATTATATAATTGATATCGGACCTAATGCAGGAAAAAATGGAGGTGAAATAATTTTTCAAGGTACTTATTCAAAAATGCTAAAGAAAAATACGGTAACATCTCAGTATTTAAATGGCAGTAAAACAATTTCTGTTCCTAAAAAAAGAAGGAATTCTTCAAAAAAAATTAAACTTACGGGCTGTTCAGGGAATAATTTAAAAAACATAGACATCGAGTTTCCGTTAGGAACACTAATAGGTATTACAGGAGTTTCTGGAAGTGGAAAATCAACAATAATTAATGAAACTTTATATCCTATTTTAAATAATTATTTTTTCAACGGAGTTAAAGAACCACTACCCTATCATAAAATTCATGGAATTGACAATATTGATAAAGTAATAGAAATTAATCAATCTCCAATTGGAAGAACTCCTAGAAGTAACCCAGCTACATATACAGGTTTATATAGTGACATAAGAAATTTATTCACAATGACTCAAGAATCTCTTATAAGAGGTTATAAACCAGGAAGGTTTAGTTTTAATGTTATTGGTGGAAGATGTGAAACTTGTCAAGGAGCTGGTTTAAGGAAAATTGAAATGAATTTTCTTCCTGATGTTTACATAAATTGTGATGAGTGTCAAGGAAAAAGATTTAACAGAGAAACACTAGAAATCAGATACAAAGGAAAGTCTATTTCCGATATTTTAAATATGACAATTAATGAAGGTTGTGATTTTTTTGAAAATTTTCCTAAAATATTAAGAAAATTACAAACTTTAAAAGATGTTGGGCTTGGTTATGTTACTCTTGGTCAACAATCTACTACTCTTTCTGGAGGAGAAGCTCAAAGAATTAAACTTGCTAGCGAACTCTCTAAAAAAGATACAGGAAATACTTTATATATTTTAGATGAACCAACTACAGGTTTACATTTTGAAGATATTAAGGTCTTGCTAGAAATGATAAACAAACTTGTGAATAAAGGAAATACAGTTATTATTATAGAGCATAATATGGACGTAATTAAAACTGTAGATCATGTTATAGAAATTGGTCCAAATGGAGGGAAATATGGAGGAGAAATTATTTTTAAAGGAAAACCAGAGGAACTGTTGAATAATACAAAAAGTCCTACAGCAATGTATTTAAAAAAAGAATTAACTTAGGTAAATGCATAGAAATAATTTAAAAGGTTGGAATGAAATAAAAACTAATGATTCGTGGTCAGTTTTTAAAATCATGGGTGAGTTTGTTGATGGTTTTGAAAAACTAGGTCAAATTGGACCGTGTGTGTCAATTTTTGGATCCGCAAGAACCAATAAGGATGACAAGTACTACAAACTAGCAACAGAAATTGCTGAGCAAATCGTTGAGTTAGGTTTTGGAATTATAACTGGTGGAGGTCCAGGAATTATGGAAGCTGCTAATAAAGGTGCAAAAAACGCTTTAGGCCCCTCTGTTGGTTTAAACATTGATCTTCCTTTTGAGCAATCAGAAAATCCATATATAGACGATGACAAGTCTTTGGACTTTGATTATTTTTTTGTTAGAAAAGTTATGTTTATGAAGTATGCACAAGCTTTTGTGGTGATGCCTGGGGGGTTTGGAACCTTAGATGAACTTTTTGAAGCTATAACATTAATTCAAACTAAAAAAGCAGAAAAATTTCCTATAATTCTTGTGGGTAAATCTTTTTGGAAAGGTTGTTTGAAATGGATTAAGGAAGAAATGTCTATTAATCATAAATATATATCAGAAAACGAATTAGAATTAATTTCTATTGTAGATAGTGCAAAAGATGTAACAGACATTTTATCTAAATTTTATCTGGAAAAAGGATTAAAACCAAATTTTTAATCTATTTTTTAATATGATTGTTTTATGACAAAGTATTTTCTACTACTTTTTTTATTAATTACTAACTTTTTATATTCTCAAGAAAATAAGTACCATATAAATGCTGAGTTTAATATTCAAGAGAAATCAGTTAACATACAACAGTCACTAAAATTCTATAACAATTCCGGAATAGCTTTAAATAATATATTGATCAATGATTGGGCTAATTCTTATTCAAATGCAAACAGTCCTTTGGGAAAACGCCTTTCTGAAGAATTTTCATTAAGCTTTCAACGATCAACTAAAAATCAAAGAGGAAGAACAATTATTAATAGTATTTCTGACTTTGATAATAAAAAGTTAAATTTTAAAAGATTACAATCGAATATAGATGTAATTAAAATACATCTTAAGGAAACTTTAAACGCAGGCGAATCAATTAATTTAAATTTTAATTATCAAATAATTATTCCAGAAAGTGATTTCACTAAATATGGAATAAATCAGGAAAAAGATATTAATATTCGCGACTGGTTTCTTACAGTTTGTAAATTTGTAAATGGAAATTGGTTAATTGAAAGCAATTTAGACTTAAATGACTTAAGTATTGAACCAAGTGAATTTAAATTTAAAATTTCATATCCTTTAGACTATGTTTTGATTTCTGATTTACCTCAATTAACAAAATACAAAACTAATCTAAACAACGTTTTTGAGTCTAAAAAAGAAGTTAGAATGAATACAACCATTCTAATGCAGAAAAAATCATTATTTAAAGAATACAAAATTGGAGATAACATAGTAATTACAGATTTAGATAATTATATAGTTAAAGAAGATTCTATTATAAATAAGTTTTTAAATTATGTAGATAATAAACTAGGAGATAAATTAATGTTAAACAAATTAAGAGGTAAAAACATTAATATAGATTCAATTATAAATAAAACATTTAATTATGTTGAAAGTAAATTAGGAAATTATCCTTTTAAAAAAATTATTTTATCTAAACATAATCAATCAAGAAATCCTATTTATGGACTTAATAACATTCCTAAAGTAATTAACCCTTTTGATGAATCTTTTTTGTTTGAATTTAACCTCTTGAAGCTTATTTTAAATTCTTATTTAAGTGAAACTTTATCAATTCACAAAAGAAAAAATTATTGGGAAAATGAAGGGATAATAACCTATTTACTTATAGACTATATTGAAAATAATTATCCAAATTTAAAATTAATTGGAAAATATTCAGAGTTAGCAATTTTAAAAAATAGAATTTTTTCTAAATATAAATTTAATGAGCAATACCGATTATTTGAAAATATCATCTCTAGTAGAAATATAAACCAACCCGTGTTAACAGATTTAGATTTGTTGACAAGAGTTAATCAGAAAATCATAAACCCTTATAAAACAGGTTTAGGGTTTCAAATGTTAAGTCAATATATAGGAAGTGAATCTGTAGACTTTGCTATAAAAGAATATGTCAGCTTAAATACTCTTAATAACATAAGTTATGTAAGTTTTCAAGATGTTTTTAATTTGAAAACAAATGTTAATTCAAAGTGGTTTTTTAGAGACTATTTAAATAGTAAATCCAAAGGAGACTATTCAATAATAAAAATCAGTTCAAATAAACTATTAAGCACCTATAAAATTTCTAAATCAAAAAAAATCAGTGACTTTCCATTAAAATTATCTTTCACAAGAGATGATAATGTGATTGATGAAAAATGGTTAATGTTTAAAAACAAAGACACTTTAGTTTCATTTAATTACAGACCTAATACATTTATAGAGATAAATAAAGATAAATTTGTTTCAGAGATTAGCTATAAAAATAACATAGCCTCATTTGATAAATTCAAAAAACCTATAAAATTTGTTTTATTTAATGATTTTGATAATCCTAAAAAAAATCAAGTTTATTATATGCCATTAATAAACTACAACTTGTATGATGGTTTAATGCCCGGTCTTCGATTATCTAATGCCACACCTGTATTTAAACCATTTACTTATAGGGTTTCTCCTTATTTTTCTTCAAAACAAAACAAGGTGCTAGGTAAATTAAATTTTAAATATGTAAAATATCATACAAATAAAAAACTTTTTAGTACTCAGTATTTTATTGGAGCCTCTACTTTTCACTACAAAGACGATTTGTCATACACTACTTTATTTCCTTCATTAACATTAACCTTTCGAGAAAAGGATTTAAGATCAAATCGTAGACAATTTATTAATATAAGGTATGTTAGTGTTTATAGAGAAGAAAACAATAATCAGAAAGAAAATCCAAATTATAATATACTTAACGCTAAGTATATCTTCTCAAATACAACAGGAGAAAAAGGTTTTACATTTAATACAAATTTACAGTTTAGTAAAAATTTTATTAAAAATTCTTTTACTTTAAATTTTAGAAAATATTATAAAAACAATAGACAATACAATTTGCGTTTGTTTTTAGGAAAATTTTTATATAATTCAACAGTTGATGACTATTATAGTTTTTCAATTTACAGGTCTAGAGATTACATGTATAATTATAATTTACTTGGACGTTCAGAATCAACAGGATTTTTTAGTCAGCAATATATAGGCTCTGAAGGTGCTTTAAAATCTAAAGTAAAGCATCCTTATGCTAATGACATGTTGTTGTCTTTCAATGCTGGCTTTACATTATGGCAATGGGTTGAGGCATATTATGATTTTGCCAGTGTAAAAAACAAAAATATTAAAACTAAATTTGTTTACGATTCTGGAATTAGATTGAATTTATTGACTGACTATTTTGAGTTATATTTTCCATTCTACTCAAGTTTAGGAAATGAATTAAGTCAGTCAAACTATTTAGAGAAAATTAGATTTAAAATATCTCTTGATCCAAGTACAGTTTCAGGCTTAATTTCTAGACGATGGTTTTGATATTCGAATAGGAAAAATCTTCTGTTTTATGTAAATTCGCATATCTTTTTAATTATATGCAAGACAACTTAAATCTTAAAAAAGAGATATCTTTTGAATCCTTTCAAAAGCAGATTTTAGATGATTATAAAACGATTGTTCTAAGTCGTGAAGCTAGTCTTTTAGGTAGAAGAGAGGTTTTAAGCGGAAAAGCAAAATTTGGAATATTTGGAGATGGAAAAGAATTGCCTCAAGTTGCTATGGCTAAGGTTTTTCAAAACGGGGATTTTAGATCAGGATATTATAGAGATCAAACCTTTATGATGTCAATTAATGAACTATCGCCAAAACAACTTTTTGCTGGCTTATACGCTAATACTGATATAAATGAAGAACCGATGTCAGCAGGTAGGCAAATGGGAGCTCACTTTAATACAGTAAGTTTAAATGAAGATGGAACATGGAAAGATCTTGTAAATCAAAAAAACTCAAGCTCCGATGTTTCATGCACTGGTTCTCAAATGCCCAGATTATTAGGTTTAGCGCAAGCATCTAAATTATATAGGAAATTAAATTTTAAAAATTCTAATAAATTTTCAAAAAATGGTAATGAAATTGCTTGGGGAACTATTGGAAATGCCAGTACTAGTGAAGGTGTGTTTTTTGAAGTTTTAAATGCAGCTGGTGTTCATCAAGTTCCAATGGTAATTAGTATATGGGATGATGATTATGGTATTTCAGTTGAAAATAAAGATCAAACCATAAAAGAAAGTATTTCTGAAGCTTTATTGGGATTTAAAAGAACAGATAAAAAAACAGGTTTTGAAATTCTTATTGTTAATGGTTGGGATTACCCTGCATTAATTAACACCTACCAAAAGGCTAATGATATAGCAAGAGACCAACATGTTCCTGTTATAATACATGTTAAAGAACTTACACAGCCTTTAGGTCACTCAACATCAGGATCCCATGAAAGATATAAATCTAAAGATCGACTTGCTTGGGAAAAAGAAAATGATTGTAATTTAAAAATGAGGAAATGGATTATTGAAAATGATATTTCTAACGATTCATCTCTTTTAGAAATTGAGAAAACATGTAAAGAGGATGTTAAGATTGCAAAATTTGAAGCTTGGAAAA
>CAJWFY010000032.1 GCA_913031655.1 uncultured Flavobacteriaceae bacterium | reverse complement strand
TCATCTATGAGATTATTGTGAGTTGTTTTATTAGTTCTTAGGTTTTGGTGTTGTTATATTGCTTAATTATTATATTAAAGTTACGTTAAGTTAGACCATATAAAATAACCTAGCCATCTTTATTAACTATATTGCACAAAAAAAAATACTTACTATGAAATTAAAAAACCCACTAATAGCAGTAGCTATCTTCTTTTCTTGGAATGCATTTTCACAACAAACCTTAGGGCCAAATTCTGTCTCACAAGGTACTTTTATGGGTACTACAATTGCACTTAGAGACATGCCAAGTGTTGCACAAATGGAGGAAGAGGGTTTTGAATATGCTAGAGAAATTAAGCAAAAATTTGATCCAAGTCAAAAAAATGCTGTTATAAATGAAAATGATTTACCTCTTGAGGGCCAACATCCAGGTTACCAAAGCCAGCAAGGAACTAGAGATCCTCTTACGGTGTTACAAAACTTTCAAGGAGCATCCATCCAAGAAGGACAAGCTATTCCGCCAGACCCAACAGGCGCGGTAGGACCTAACCATTATGTACATGCTGTTAACCTTGTGGTTAAAATATTCGACAAAACTGGTGAGTTGTTAACAGGCCCTGTTGCACTAGGAACTTTTCTAGGTAATGGTAATAGTAATGGAGATCCTATTGTTATGTATGATCATCTTGCAGATCGTTTTTTTGTAAGTCAATTTAATATAGGTACCAACGCTCTTATAATTGGTGTCTCTCAAACTCCAGACCCGACCGGTTCTTATAACCTATATAACTACCCTTTAGATGCATTTCCTGATTATCCACACTACTCGGTTTGGCATGATGGGTATTATTTAACAGCAAATAAAAACCAAGGAGATAAAGTATATGTCTTGAACAGACAAGCCATGATAGACGGTGAACCTGATCCTACAATTATTGGATTTAGCTTGCCTCAGTTTATCAGAAACCCGGCTACAGTAATAAGTCCAGAACCAGCAAATTTAGTGGGTAATGATGCAGATACAGATTCTCCAGCATTTATTGTATACCTGCAAGATGGTTCTTGGGGTGGTATTTCTTATGATCACCTTAAGGTATGGACCATAGAAACAGATTTTGTAACTCCTGGTAATTCTACAGTAAGCCAGCCTCAGGAGATTGAAACGGCTTCTTTTGATTCTTTTTTCCGTCAATTTGGACAAGGAGATTTCAAACAACCAAACACAGATCAACGTATTGATGGCGCCTCTGGAGTAATTAGCTATGCTGCAAACTACAGAAGTTTTGAAAATCATAATTCTTGGGTGATTACCTTTAATGAAGATATGGGTGGCCAACGTGGAGGTATTCGTTGGATAGAGCTCCGTAACACAGATGCAGATAGCTCTTGGTCTTTATACCAAGAAGGATCATTTGCTCCTGAAGATGGAGAGAGTAGGTACATGAGTAGCTCAGCGATGGATCAAGATGGAAACATTGGTATGGCTTATAACTTAAGTAGTGAGAATACTTCTGCAAGTATAAGATACACGGGTCGTTACGATGGTGATACTCTTGGAGAGATGACTTTTCCAGAGGGATTAATTTGGCAAGGAACAGGTTGGCAAGCAAATACAAACAGATTTGGAGATTACGCGCACCTTACCATGGATCCAGATGGAGTAACCTTTTGGCATACCTCAGAGTATTTCCAGGGAGTGAATCAATGGAGAACACGTATTGCTTCTTTTACACTCAATAATGGTTTCTCTGAAGATATAGGGGTATATAATTTTGATGAGCCAGTAAGTGGTGATGCTTTGACAGACGCAGAAACTGTAACAGTTAAGATATTTAATTTTGGTACAGACCCTCAAGAGAATTTTGAAGTTGCACTTCGAGTAGATGGAGCATTAATAGCTACAGAAACATTTACAGAAACGATTGCTCCTCAAACTTCTGCTACTTATACATTTAACACAACCATAGATTTATCTATAGCTCAGCAAGAGTATGAGATTGAAGCGCGTACCTTGTTATCTGAAGATGCAAATACTCCTAATGACTCATTCACTAAAACAATTAGCAACACAACTCTATCTGTAATAGATCAAGAGTTTAATAGTGGAGATTTCACAATCTTAGCTACAGGTGCAAAGCAGTATGACGTGAATTTTACCACTCTTAGAGACTTTGGAGCTATTACCTATAGTGTATATAATACAATTGGTCAAGAGGTACTTAAAGGCCTTTTAAATAGCAATGGACAAACCCATACTACTACCCTAGACTTTAGTGCTCAACCAGTAGGTGTTTTCTTTGTGTCTTTAACCAACGGCTCAAATAAAGCGACCAAAAGAGTCATTGTTTTTAAATAAAAAAAGCAAGCATAAAAAAACCTCAATATTTTAAATGTTGAGGTTTTTTTTATGCTAAAATTTTACCCTAAAGGTTAAATTTTTATTAATAAAATAAAATTTAAATTTATTTACAACCTAGCTACTATCTTTGCTTTTTAAACAGGATAATCCAGAAAGTTTTATCGAATTTTTCACATTAAAACCTAAAAAAGTATCGTAAATTTATACCAGTAATAAATAATAATTATGAGAGCACACACAAAACAAACACAACAGGCGATGAGACCAGATGCGGCCTTACAAGCATTAAAAGACGGTAATAAAAGATTTGTAACAAACACTCAAGTCTCTAGAGATTTAATGCAACAGGTTGCAGATACAAGCACAGGACAATATCCTTTCGCTACGGTGTTACACTGTATTGATTCAAGGGTTTCTGCAGAATTGGTTTTCGACCAAGGTATTGGAGATTTATTTAGTATTCGTATCGCAGGAAATTTTGTGAACGAGGATATTCTAGGATCCATGGAGTTTGCAACAAAACTAGCAGGTACTAAAGTTGTTGTTATTTTAGGTCATACAGCCTGTGGCGCTATAAAAGGAGCCTGTGATCATGCAAAATTAGGAAACCTCACTGGTATGCTTGAAAAAATAGCACCAGCTGTTACTGCAGTAACAGAACCTGCAGATGCTGCTTTGCGCACCTCTAGCAATATTGATTTTGTAAACTGCGTGGCAATTAAAAACGTGCACATGGCTATTGATAATCTTAGAGCTATGAGCCCTGTTTTAAAAGAGATGGAAGATACAGGCCATATTAAAGTAGTAGGGGCTATGTACCACATAGAAAACGGACAAGTAACCTTTCTATAGCCTACACTGTCATAAATTAAAAAACCGCTTCTTTTGAGAAGCGGTTTTTTTTAAGATATTTCTGACCTCCCTTTGAGGCGAACTTCTATTTTTTTCTTTTTTGCGGTGATGCGTTTCATGGCATCCATTAATTTCTCGTCTTTTGTTTCTTTGTACATTTCGTTGATAGCAAGTACAAGTCTTTTTGCCTCCCGTGATGCGTGTACACGGTCACTGGTAGACATGTGGCTCATCTTAGCTTTTTCAAACTCAGCTGCTTGTTCTAATAAATCCATCATTTCTTTGATAATTTAACTTTTTATAAACCTACAAAAATAGGGTGGATTGTGCAAGGGGTATATCTTGATTGTGATTTCTTTAACATTGAGCCTATTATTTTTATCATCCTACTGTAGGGTATTGGGCTATAAATACCCCGTTTTTTGAAGTCTTAACAATCTTAGAACCTAGTACTATTACACAAAAAAAAATATTAGCCAAAAAAAATAAGCCCTAGTATAGGGCTTATTTTTTGTTATTTTGTGTGAGAACCGTTACAATATCCATTTTCATCTTGTGTGTTACCACATTGGCACTTTGTGCGATCTGTTTTGTTTTCTATCATAGCGTTATCGTTTATTTAAGTTTATGTCTAGTGTAATTGTGTCATTTATTAAATTGTCACCTAGGTTTTCAAAAAAGTTCCCTGAAGCAAACTTAATATTATACTTAGTTCTGTCAAAGGTCATTTTTCCTGTTATTTTATCTTTTAAAATTGTTACAGAGAAATTAACAGGATGGGTAATTTCTTTGATTGTTAAATCTCCAGATACTTCATATAGGTTTCCTTTTTTTGTTAGCACCTTGTTTATAGATACGTATGCAACAGGATGTGTATTTACATCAAAAAAATCAGCCGATTTTAAATGCCCTTCAAGTTGTTGTTTTCCTTCTCCAGTTAAATCTGTGTTGGTTAAACTTTCCATGTCTACCTCAAAAACACCAGAAGGATCTTTTAGGTTTTCTAAGTCTAAAGATGCTTTTACAAATTTTAATGTACCTGTGTGAGTTTGGCTTGTGATTTTTTTTCCAATCCAGGTTACGGTGCTTGTATCTAGGTTGAAATTGGATTGACAATAGGTAACCAGCGTTACAGAAAAAAGAAGTACTGTTAGTAATGATTTCATAATTTATAGTTTGTTTTTTTTATTAGTTACACAAAAGTACTATTTTTGGTTATATAAAGTAACATGTTACCTTTAGGTAACTGTAATTTTGTAGATACAATAAAGTAACTAAAACAGTTTTATGAAAGTAACTAATGAGCTTTGTCCCGTAAGTATGTTTACCGAGATGTTGGGAGGTAAATGGAAGTTAATTATTATTAATATTATAAGAAAAAGAGGTGTTATGCGCTTTGGACAACTAGCGGCGTCTATCCCAAATATCTCACGTAAGGTATTAACAGATCAATTAAAAGGTCTTGAAAAAGACAAGCTTATTTCTAGAAAACAATACCAACAAATTCCTCCAAAGGTAGAGTATAGTTTAACAGATAAATCTCAGAGTTTGTGTCCTGTGTTTAAAACAATAGAGCAGTGGGTTGAACAATAATGTCTCAACAACAGGGAGTTATACTGTAACTCTTTTTAGAGTATTTGGAATTATTTAAACTCTAATTATGATGTATTAACTATATTTACTAACAATCATAACGATGTTTTTTTGTATGATGTTTGTATTACGCTTTTATAACCTATCTCATGAAAAATAAGTCTTTCCTTTTCTCATTCCTTTTTTTGTTTTTATGGCAAGTTTCAGTTGCACAACAAACAATATTAAGTGATAGCAATTTGCCTATTATGGTAATTTCAACAGATATAGATCCCCAAACAAATTTGCCTACAGAAATACCAGATGAGCCAAAAGTACTGGGTAGTATGCAACTTATTTATAGACCTGATGGAACTAGAAATTATTTAACAGATATTACCAATGAATTGTATCTAAACTATAAGGGTAGGATAGGGATCGAATTAAGAGGAAGTAGCTCCCAAGCATTAGATAAAAAACCATATGGCTTTACCACACTTTTGCAAGATGGTGATTCTAACAACAATGTTAGCCTTTTAGGGATGCCTTCAGAGAATGATTGGGTATTAAATTCTTTAGCGTTTGATCCCTCTATGATTCGTGATTATTTGTCATACACTTTGGCTAGTAATATGGGTAATTACGCCCCAAGAGTTGCCTATATTGAAGTAATTGTTAATGGAGATTACAAAGGAGTCTATTTTTTAACCGAAAAAGTTAAGAGAGATTCTGACAGAGTGAACTTAAAAAAAATAGCTGATGATGATAATGATTTTCCTGATATAACTGGAGGCTACATAGTAAAGGCAGATAAAACCACTGGAGGTGATGAAATAGCTTGGACGTTGCCTAACTATGGCGGTTGGGACACCAATTTCTTGCATCATTATCCAAAAACAGAGGATATTACCTCTGCGCAAGCTAATTATATAGAAAATGTTTTTTATGACTTGGCAGCACAAACAAACCCTGCTAATACATCTATTGTTGATGGGTATCCATCAATGATAGATATTCCCAGCTTTGTAGATTATATGCTAATGGCAGAATTTGCCTCAAATCCTGACTCCTATCAATTTAGCACCTATTTCCATAAAGATAGAGGTGGTAAACTCAGGGCAGGTCCTGTTTGGGATTACAACTTATCCTTCGGAAATGATTTATTTGTTTTTGGGTTTGATAGAAGCTTTTATGATGTATGGCAATTTGATTTTGAAAATAGGGGCGCTAAATTTTGGAGAGATTTATTTGAAGACTCCACCTTTAATTGCTACTTGGCTAAACGCTGGTTTGAGCTAACAGAGGCAAATAACCCACTAAATTATTTTACAATTACAAATCTAATGGACGGGTATGTAGCCTTGTTAAACGAATCACAGCAAAGAGAACTACAACGATGGCCGCCTGAGGAGGGTTGGCCCACCGTTGCCGATCAAGCGCAAAATATTATCGAGATGAAAGGTTGGATTCAAGAGAGAATTGCTTGGATGGGCGCAAATATTGGTTCTTCTAGTAATTGTTTGGATGTTCCTGTCCCAGCTTTAGTGATTAGTAAAATACATTACAACCCTTTAGAGGATGCAGGGTATTCTAGTAAAGAGCTTGAATTTATTGAAATAACCAATACCTCTAATCAAAGTGTTGACTTAACAGGTTATTATATTAGAGAATTAGGAATTTCATATCAATTTGCTGCTAATGCTGTAGTTGATGCAAATCAAAAAATGTATTTAAGTAGTGATCCTACCATATTCGAAAATTATTATGGTTTTGCCCCCTTTGGTGCCTTTACCAGAGATTTAAGCAATCGTTCTTACAACATTATTTTGTCTGACGCTTTAGGCAACACTATAGATCAGGTAAATTATATGGATAGTGATCCTTGGCCAGAACAGGCCGATGGAGAGGGCCCGTATTTACAATTGGTAGATGTAAACTCAGACAACTCCTTGGCAAGTAACTGGATAGCAAGCAGTCAGTCTCTATCTATAGAAGATGTCGCGACACCGCAAACGCAAATAATAGTGTATCCAAACCCTACAAATGGCATAGTAACTATTGAATATGATTTTTCAAATACCGATGCTTTAGAATTTTCAATTTATAATTCAATGGGACAATCTGTAGGGGATTTTATAGTAAACTCAAGTAATTTACAAGTTAATTTGAGTCATCTAAGTAGCGGTTTTTATTACTACAACATCAAAAATAATGGAGTAGTAATTTCTAGAAATAAAATTATTAAAAAATAAAAAAGCCTTACTCTTTTGGGAGAGTAAGGCTTGTAAGTTTTAAAAACAAGGTATAAATTATTCAGTAACTTCTTCTTGCGCTTGTTCCTCTTCTAAGTAGTTAATAAGACCACTTGCATCAAAGTAATCTCCTCCGCTTACAATAAGTCCATCTTTAAAATCCCAGGTGTGGTAGGCTTTCATTTCCCATTTTTTGCCGGTTTCAGTATGCATCCCAGACCAAGTTCCGTAAGACCGTACACTACCATCTGCTATGCCAGTTTCAGCCAAAACACCTGGCAACCAGTTATCAGCGGTGTAAACTACATCTTCCATTTGATCTTGCCATGCTTTTAAATATTGGCCAAATTCTTCTTTTCCAATTTCAGTAGCTCCAAAAAATACAGGTTGCCATTTAATATCTTCATGCAATAAATCTAACTGAGCTTGAAAATCTGCCTCAGAACCCTGAAGTTCTAACATTTTTTTTGCAGTAACGGTATTTTTAGCAAATTCTGGTGGTAAACCTTGAGAGCAAGAAATAAAAAGCGACACTGCTAAAACACTAAGTAATTTTTTCATTTTTTTCATTTTTAAATTAGTTGTTTCACGAAATTAATTTATTTTTTACTATAAAAAAAATAAAAATCATTGCTATGCCTGGAGCCCATAGGAGTGAAGTCACACTATTTTGGCGAGGATTTAAAAGTATTTGTTCAATAAAGGTGATCAAGTGTAATCATGTAATTTTATTTTTAACAAAAATAGAGTTTAACCTTATAGTATAAAATACAATAAGAATTTTTTAGAATAATATATTTATTTTCCTAATTTAGTTACCTTACTTAATAATTTTTTTAATGAAAAACACCTTCTTTTTACTCTTTTATTTTTTCTCTTTATGTGCTTATTCACAATTGGATAAAAAAGTTCTAATTATTGGAATTGATGGTTGTAGACCTGATGCTTTAAATATTGCTTCAACGCCCAGCATTGATTTACTTATCGGTAATGGCGTATTTAGTTCTGATGCACTAAATGATGATATTACTATTAGTGGCCCGGGATGGTCTGCAATTATATGTGGAGTTTGGTCTGATAAACATTTAGTGACTAATAATAATTTTGATGGTAATAATTACGAAGAATATCCTTCAATATTTCAATACATCGAAAGTTTTAATTCTGATTTAAATACAGCTTCTATTTGTCATTGGGCTCCGATAAATGATTATATAGTGGATGATACTGCCGATTTTACTTTAAATGTTTCTAACGATAGTGCAGTTTCTTCTGAAGCTATTGATTATATCACTGAAAATGATGTTGATGTACTGTTTCTGCATTTTGATGATGTTGATTATGCAGGACATGCATATGGTTTTTCTCCTGAAGTCGATGAATATATCGATGCTATCGAAGGAGTTGACTTGCTTATTGGGCCGATTATGACAAGTATTGAAAACAGACCTAATTATGATAATGAAGATTGGCTTATTATTGTTAGTACAGATCATGGAGGAAAAAATATATCGCACGGAGGATCAAGTCTTGAAGAAGAAAATGTGTTTTTTATTGCAAGTGGAAATTCGGTTGAAACTGAAGTAATTGAAAAAGAAATTATTATTGTAGCCCCTCCATTTAATTGTCTGGCTGAAAATTTAGAACTTCAGTTTGATGGTGATAATGATTATGTTTCTATTGAACAGAATCCTTTATTTGATTTTGGTGAAAACCGTGATTTTACAATACATTTGATTAAAAATAAATTAATAAATTTAATTTTTGTACATATATTTGTCCAGAATTATTTACTATGAAATTACAAGTATATTTTATTTTTATTTTTACTACCCTTTTATTTTTTGCATGTCAAAAGCAAGAAGTTTTAAATAATCCTACGACCACTTATGACTGCGTAAATAGTATATGTACTGAAATTAACTCAAATAATGGAGAATATGCTACATTGGTTGATTGTCAATTAGGATGTGAAAATTCAGGTGGTGGATCAGGTGATGGATCAGGTGATGGATCAGGTGATGGATCAGGTGATGGATCAGGTGGTGGATCAGGTGGTGGATCAGGTGGTGGATCAGGTGGTGGATCTGGCATAATATCTTATAATTGTATTAATGGTTCTTGCGTTGATCCTGGTGATGGAACTGGAATTTTTTCAGATATTAGTTTATGTTTAAATAGTAATGATTGTTTTGTGCCAGTTACTTACAATTGTATTAATGGCTCTTGTGTTGATCCTTTAGATGGTAATGGTCTATATAGTACTTTGTTAGATTGTGAAACAGATTGTAATATAGTTTTGTCTACATTTAACTGTGTAAATAATGCCTGCATAGATCCTGGTGATGGTACTGGTGTTTACTCAAGTTTAGAAGATTGTCAAACAATCTGTGGCACAGGTATACCTCCAACGTTTAATTGTATTAGCAAAACATGTATTGATCCTTTAGATGGTACTGGTCAGTATACTTCTTTGGTTGATTGTATCAATGATTGTGAAGAAGGCGGTTCTGGAAGTGGTTCTGGAGGCAGTGGAAAAAACATAGGTGATCGTAAAACTGAAAATAAAAATCCAGAAATATTCTAGTATTAATTAATGCGTTATTTTTTAATAAGTTATTTTATAAGAAAAAAAACAATTATTGCATTGTTTTTTTTCTGTATTACATCTAGAATTATAACTTCTATTTATTATATTGAAGACATTGATAGTCTAAGATTTGCATTATCTGCTATTGAATTTAATATTTTGGATTCAAGACCTCATTTCCCAGGATATGCAATTTTTTGTTTCTTTCTTCAAATAATCTATTTTTTTGTACAAAATATTGGGTTAACATTTTCTCTAATTGGTGGATTTTCAATTTTTTTAATTATTGTTTTTTTTAAAAAAATTTTACAAGAATTAAAGATTGTAGATACATTTTATTTCACAATATTACTAGTTTTTAATCCATTGTTATGGCTTATGAGTAACAGATATATGCCTGATACAATGGGTCTTGCTTTTTTAGTAATTAGTCTATATTTTTTAATAAAGATTCTAAGACATCATGAAAAAAGAGATTATATTTTTTTAGGAATTTCATTGGCTTTACTTGCAGGAATTAGGTTGTCATTTATGCCATTTTTCTTGCCGGTTATTTATTTAATTTATAATAAGAAATTGATATACACAGTTGGGTTCTTTTTTTTAGGTGTACTTTTCTGGTTGTTACCATTGGTGTATATTACTGGATATGATAATTTGTTAAATATTTTCTTGAATGATTTTAATGGTCATTTCTTTAAATGGGGAGGTACAGTATTAAGTAGTAATTCTTCTTATATTGATAGATTGATTAAGTTTTTTGAATTTACTTTTGTGGATGGTTTTTCTTTTTGGTCAGTAGATAGAAATTTTCTTACAATATTAAACTCAATATTTCTATCACTGGTTACCATAATATTTATTTTTAATAAGCGAAAATCTTTTTCTTTAATAATTAGAAAAGAATGTATTATAATATTATTATGTTATTTAAGTTATTTTCTCTGGATTTATTTTTTTCAGAATATAAATTATAAGTCAAGACATATAATACCATTTATTCCACTCGTAACAATTGTTTTTTCTTTATCTATATTAAATTTAAATCTTAAAAAGATGATTAATAAGATATTTATTTTTGTTGGTATCTTTATATATATGTATATAACAATTCATTTAACGTTTCAACATAAGAATCCAAGCTCTATTAGCCAGATAAGTTCATTAATTGTAAATTCTGAAAATGATAAAATAGTTGTTTTTTCTGATGGACTTAAATTATTTTACTGGAGCAAATTAGTTCCAGATAAAAAAGTAGAATTTGTAAATTCACAAAAAATTAATACTAATACAATTACAGAATATTATAATTCAGATTATACTATTTTAAGTACTACAAGGTTGTATCCTTTAGAGAATACAAATTATCAAAAATTTGATTTTTATCATAATCCTTTCGTAAATAGATTATGGAGTCACTTAATAATTTATAGATATGAATAAGTACACAATTATTGGCGGAGGTCCAGCAGGCCTATCTATTGCATACTACGCAAATAAGAAAGGGCTAAAATATAATGTTTTTGAAGCAGGCAATAAAGTTGGGGGTAATTGTATTACTATAGAAGAAAATGGTTTTTATTTTGATTCCGGAGCACATAGATTACATAATAAAGATATAGAAACAACTGAAATTTTTAAGAATTTATTAAAAAAGGAATTAAAAGAAATTAATGTCCCAAGTCAGATATTTATCGATAATAAATATGTTGATTTCCCTATAACTCCATTAAATTTGGTTAAATTTCTAGGTATTAATAATTTTATTTCAGAAGGCATCAAAATTATTTTTACTAATTTAATTAAAAATAAAAATGCTTGTAATTTTAAGGAGCATGTAATATCAATTTATGGAAAAAAAATTGCAGAACTTTTTTTAATTAATTACTCAGAAAAATTATGGGGATTAAAAGCTGATAAGCTGTCAATAGAAATTTCTGGAAAAAGATTAAAAGGTTTAAATATTAAAACCTTTTTACTAGAATCTTTCTTTGCAAATAAAATAAAAACGAAACATCTTGATGGTTCTTTTTTGTATCCTTATTATGGTATTGGCACATTATTTGAAGAATTGGCTCGACATATTAATGAAAATAATATTAAAACTAATAGTAGAGTTACGAAAATTGTGCATAAAAAAAATATTATTAAATCTATAATAATTAATAATAAGGAACTTCCAGTAAGTAATTTAATCTCTACAATACCATTAGATAGGTTGATTTTATGTTTAAGTCCACCTCCACAAAAAAAAATAATTGATATAGTAGATAGTATAAAATTTAGACATGTCATTTTGATTGTCTTCTTTTTAGATAAAAAAAGTGTAAATAAAAATGGATCAATGTATTTTCCCTCAAATGATTTCCCTTTCACAAGAATTTATGAACCTAGAAATAGAAGTAAATTTATGAGTCCAAAAGATAAAACTTCATTAGTTGTTGAAATCCCATGTTTTAGTTTAGATGAATCTTGGCAAATGAATGAAGAAAACTTAATTAATGAAATTCAAGCTAAATTAATTAAAATTAATCTGTTCAAAAAATCAGAAATTATTGGTTCAAAATCATATAGAATCAATAATGCATATCCTGTTCTTGAATTTGGTTTTAATGAAAAAATTGATAAGATTCATGCCTATTTATCAAAATTTAAAAACTTAAAAATCAGCGGTAGAAATGGATTATTTGCATATACTCATATTCATGATCAATTTATAAATGCAAGAAAGATAATTGGTGATATTTAGTATTTTTTATTTCTACTGCAAAATTCTAATAAAAATGGTAGAGAGTGTATTACTGCAAAACTGATTTGAATAAGAGCAAAAACCACTCTATTTAATGGGTTTATTTTTTGGTGGAGCCCATAGGAGTGAAGTCACACTATTTTAGAGGGGATTTAGCTATTATGACAAGAAATTATCTTCAAAAACAATAAATTATTTCCAAGAATAATACTTGGAGAATAGGGGGAGTTAAATCACACTATTTTCGGAAAGATTTAGATTCTTTTAAAACTAATTGTTTTTTAGAACAGGAGCATACCCTAAAATTATTTTGACTAGCATTTGGAAAAGATATTTAAGAGGCATTATTTTTAAAACTCGGCTTTTCTTCAATCC
>CAJWFY010000031.1 GCA_913031655.1 uncultured Flavobacteriaceae bacterium | reverse complement strand
TTTGATGGTTTTAACTTTTCACCCATTTTTAATTTAATGGCTGGCATACCTTTTATAGAAAACATAAAAGATTCTGAATCGATTATTTCAAATTTTGAAACATTTTCAGGCATAATTAATTTATAATTTTCAATTATACCGAGTTTTTCAAAAAGCAATAGGTCTTGTATTTCTATTTTATTTGATTCACTAATTAAATTCATTTTTTAAGTTTTTTTATTTACCAATTTTTAGGGTCTTTTTTCCATTTTATAAGTGTTTGAAAATCAGAATCTGTAATATAGTTTGTCGACAATGCTTGTTCAAGTAATGTGTCGTATGAACTTAATGTATGTAGTTCAACATTGTTTTTTTTAAAATTATCATAAGACACTTTAAATCCATATGTAAAAATACTAAGCATGCCCTTTACTTTTAAATCTGCTTCTCTTAGAGCATCTACTGCAACTAAGCTACTATTGCCAGTACTTATTAAGTCTTCAATAACAATAACATTTTGACCACTAGTATATTGCCCTTCAATTTGATTTTTTCTTCCGTGTTTTTTTGCATCTGGTCTAACATAAATAAAAGGAAGATTCATTAAGTCTGCTACAAGCATTCCAATCCCAATTGCTCCGGTTGCTACTCCAGCTATAACATCAGGTTTTGCGTAAAGTTTATTTATTTGCTTAACCATTTGTTCTCTTACATATATTCTTATTTGAGGATGTGAAAGAATTACTCTATTGTCACAATAAATTGGTGATCTCCATCCACTAGCCCATGTAAATGGATTTTTTGGATTCAATTTTATTGCATTAATTTGTAAAAGAAGTTCTGCTGTTTTTTTAGCTGTATCTAAATCTAAAATCATAAACACAAATGTATAAAGTTTTTGTTAATCAAAGTCTAATAGTTATAAGCAGTCAAATTCCATTTGGATCAAAAATTAATATTTATTCTTTGAAAGAATTAAGTATTGAAGAAATCGTAACGAAGGCAAAAAAACATAATAAAATATTTTTATATCACTCAAAGCCAAAAAAACTTCTTTCGTTATTTCTTAAAAAAATAAAAGTAATTAAAGCAGGTGGAGGAATAGTTAAAAACTCATTAAATCAAATTTTATTTATTTATCGAAGAAAAAAATGGGATTTGCCGAAGGGAAAAATGGAAATTAATGAATCGATTGATCAAACAGCTATTAGAGAAGTTTCAGAAGAAACAGGAGTTAAAGAGTTGGAGATAATAAATTTAAATGCTATTACTTATCATATTTTTAAAAATGACGAAAAGTTTTTTTTAAAAGAAACAACTTGGTATAATATGAAAGCAAATAACATTAGTAATCTTGTTCCTGAAGAAAATGAAGGGATTACAAAAGTAGTATGGAAAAATAAAGAAGATATTTTAAATAAAAAAAATATTTATCCAAACATCAAATTATTATTAGACGTTTAATTTACTCTTACAGAATCCGGAACAAAAATTTGATAATTTCCATTATTTATAATTAATTCCCTTACAATACTACTACTAATGAATGAAGTTTTAGCGGATGTCAGTAAAAATATAGTTTCAATTTTAGAAAGCTTTCTGTTGGTTCTTGCAATTGCTTTTTCAAACTCAAAATCTCCGTTATTTCTTATTCCTCTTAATATAAATTCTGCATCAATTTTATTACAAAAATCAATTGTTAAGCCTTCATAGCTTTCAACTTTAATTTTCGGTTCATTTTCAAAACATTTTTTAATGAATTCTATCCTTTGACTTACACTAAACATGGTTTTCTTGTCATTATTTCTACCAACTCCAACAGTGATTTCATCAAATAGCGACAAACTTCTTGTTAGAATGTCTAAATGCCCTAATGTGAAAGGGTCAAAAGATCCTGGAAAAATAGCTTTTCTCATATTTAAATATAATTAAATTAATTTATGGCTTGTTCAATTACTTCAGAACATATGTCTTTTAAAGAGATTCCACTATTTTCAGCTTGCTTTGGAAGTATACTGTCATTAGTCATCCCTGGAATTGAATTTATTTCTATGAAATATGGAGTATCCCCAATAAAAATAAATTCACTTCTAGAAAAGCCTTTAAGGCCTAGTTTTTTATATATTTTTATAGCAATTTTAGTTACATTATTTTTCTGTAATTCTGAAATATTTGCAGGGGTAATTTCTGTAGATTTTCCTTCGTATTTGGCACTATAATCAAAAAAATCATTATCTGTAATCAACTGAGTAATTCCTAAAACTTTAATTTTATTTTTATAATTCATAACTCCAACTGAAACTTCTATTCCGTCTAAAAAAGATTCAATTAATATCTCATTATCAATTTTGAAAGAATTATTAATTGAGCTGATTAGATCTTTTCGATCATTTACTTTATAGACACCAAAGCTACTTCCAGATTTGTTTGCCTTTACAAAGCAAGGAAGACCTAATTCTTTAATGATTTCGTTTTCATTTATTATATCTCCAATATTTAAATGAATAGAATTCGCCGATAAAATATCATGTTTTTGTAAAATAGAAATACAATCTCTTTTATTAAATGTAATTGAAGAAGTGTAGGAGTCACTGCCCGTGAAAGGGACCCCTAGAAGTTCAAAATATGATTGAAGTAATCCGTCCTCTCCTGGTGAGCCATGTATTACAATAAAGGCAATATCGAATTTTATTTTAATTTCATTAATTTCTATCGAAAAATCATCTTTTGAAACTGTGCATTCAACATTATTATCGTCTACATAAATCCATTTCTCTTTACTTATTATTACTTTATAAGGAACATAAGATTCTCTGTCTATATTATCATAGATGACATTACCACTTTTTATTGAGATATCTTTTTCTGAAGAAAACCCACCCATTAAAACAGCAATATTTCTTTTCATAAGAACAAAAATATCATTTATTTTAAGTCAAGCCATAAAGAACGCATATTTTATATATTTGTTTAAAATTTATAAATGAATTTACTCAAGTATTTTTTTAGTAAATATTTTTTAAAACAATTGTTTTCAGCTTCTGTTGTTATAGGGTTTTTAATATTTTTTTTATTTATTTTTTTAAATCTAAATACTAACCATAATAATCATATTATTGTTCCGAATTTAATTGGATCTCAAATTGAAGAGTTTGAAAAGGTATTATTTGAAAACAAATTAACATATGAGGTTGTAGATTCAACTTTGTATAATCCAGATTTTCCAAAGTACTCTGTATTAGAGCAGATGCCATTAGCAAATTCTAAAGTTAAAAAAAATAGAAAAATATATTTAACTATTAACCCTTATAACTATGGAAATGTTGTTATTCCTAATGTAATTCAGACTACTAAAAGAAGTGCAATTTCTGCCTTATTAGCTTCTGATTTAGAGCTTGGAGATGTTTCTTATGTTGACAATATTGGAAGGGATATGGTTATTGAATTATCATATAAGGGAGAAGTTGTTGTTCCTGGAATTATGATTCCTAAAAAATCTAAAATAGATTTAGTTCTTGGTAACGGAAATAATAATTAGAAGATATGAGCAATAATACTGTAGATGATTTAGAAAATAACAATGATTTGTTTGAGCATCATCAGTTTAAAGCTGATAAAGGGCAAGATCCTTTAAGAGTAGATAAATTCTTAATGAATCGAATAGAGAATGCTACAAGGAATAAAATTCAACAAGCAGCAAAAAATGGTTTTATATTTGTAAATGAGAAGAATGTAAAATCTAATTATAAAGTAAAACCTGGTGATGTAGCCAAAGTTATGTTTGCTCACCCACCTTACGAAAATCTACTTGTTGGAGAAGAAATGTCATTAGATATAGTATTTGAAGATGATTATTTGTTAGTAGTTAATAAACCCCCCGGACTAGTAGTCCACCCTGGTCATGGAAACTATAGTGGAACACTATTAAACGGACTAATAAATCATTTTGAAAACTTACCATCAAATAAAGATGGTAGGCCAGGTTTAGTTCATAGAATTGATAAAGATACTAGTGGATTATTAGTTGTTGCTAAAACTGAAGAGTCAATGACTCACCTTGCTAAACAATTTTACTTAAAGTCATCTAAAAGAAAATACAATGCACTTGTTTGGGGTATAGTAGATAAAGAAGAAGGAACTATTGAAAAGAATTTATCAAGAGACCCTAAAAATCGTTTAATTATGAGTGTTCCAGAAAATAATGAATTAGGCAAGAAAGCTGTTACACATTATAAAGTTTTGGAAAGATTTAATTACTTGACTCTTCTTGAGTGTCAACTAGAAACAGGTAGAACTCATCAAATTAGGGCTCATATGAAGCATATTGGTCATCCGATTTTCAATGACCAAAGGTATGGAGGTGATAAAATCCTTAAGGGAACAATTTTTAATAAGTACAAACAATTTGTACAAAATTGCTTTAAAATTATGCCTAGGCAGGCTTTACATGCAAAATCGTTAGGCTTTGTTCATCCATCATCAGGAAAAGAATTAAATTTTGAATGTGAATTGCCGAATGATTTTTCAGAAAGTTTAATTAAGTGGAGAAATTATTCTACTAATATTTGAGTTTTTTAAATTTATAAATTATTTTAGTCTCATGAAGATTATTATTTCCCCTGCTAAATCGTTAGACTTTCAAAAAGAATTACCAACTAATGAGTTTTCAATGCCATTATTTTTAGATGATTCTATTTCTATTAACAAAACTTTGAAGTTAAAGTCGACATTACAGTTAAAAAGTTTAATGAGTATTTCAGACAAATTAGCTGATTTAAATTGGCAAAGGAATAATGATTTTAAAACTCCGTTTGATGTTAAAAATGCTAGACCTGCTATTTTTACTTTTGATGGAGATGTATACACTGGTTTAGACGCGTTTACCCTCAACGAAAATAAAATAAATAAAGCTCAAGAGTCTTTAAGAATTTTATCTGGTCTTTATGGATTTTTAAGACCTCTCGACTTAATGCAACCATATAGGTTAGAGATGGGTACTAAATTAGAATTAAAAAATTCATCTAACTTATATGAGTTTTGGAAAGAAAAAATAACGGAAAAGTTAAACAATGAATTAATTGAAAATGAATTGTTTGTCAACTTAGCAAGCAAGGAATATTCATCGGCAATTGATCCTAAAAAACTAATTACTAAAATGGTGTCTCCAATTTTTAAAGACTTTAAAAATGGAAATTTAAAGATCATTTCTATTTATGCCAAAAAAGCAAGGGGGATGATGGTCAGATATATTTTAGATAATGAAGTTAATAACGAACAAGACTTGAAAGGCTTTAATTACGGAGGTTACTCTTTTAATATTGAAGAAACTCAAACTTCAAAAGAGCTTGTTTTTATTAGATAGTTATCCCTCTGATTTTGTTTATAAAATCTGAAATTTTATAAACACCATTTTGTGCTATATGCTTTATAAAAGCAGAACCAATAATTGCACCTTGACTGTGATTTATTGCCTCTTTAAAGTTGTTATTATCGCTTATTCCAAAACCAATCAGTAAAGATGATTTAAGTTTTAAATCATTAATTCTTTTAAAATATATTTTTTGCTCTTCACCATATGATTTTTCAGATCCAGTTATACTTGAACTACTAACCATATATATAAAACCATTTGAAATTTCATCAATTAATCTTATTCTTTCATTACTTGTTTGTGGTGTTATTAAAAACATGTTAAGAAGGTTTTGTTTTTTAAAAATTTCCTGATATTGTTTTAGATAAACATCCATGGGAAGATCTGGAATTATTAATCCGTCGACACCATTTTTCTTACAATCTTCACAAAAATTCTCCACACCATATTGTAATATTGGATTAAAGTATCCCATTATAATTATAGGAATATCAGTTATGGTTCTAATATTTTTTAATTGTTCAAATAATTTGGAGGTATTCATCCCGTTTTTTAACGCTTTAGTTGAGCTTTCTTGAATTGTTGGACCATCTGCTAAAGGATCACTAAACGGAAGACCAATTTCAATCATATCTACTTTTGAACGGTCCAGTTGTTTTATAATTTCAATAGTATCATCAATATTGGGATATCCTGCCGTGAAGTAGATAGAAAGTATATCTTTTTTTTCTTTTAAAACTTTATTTATTCTATTCATCAAACTATAATTTAAAATAATCTATATAAGTATCTAAGTCTTTATCTCCTCTTCCAGAGCAATTAAACACAATTATATCTTTTTTCGAGAATTTTCTCTTATCTAAAACTGCAAAAGCATGTGAAGTTTCTATAGCAGGAATGATACCTTCCATTCTTGATAACTTTAAGCCCCATTCCATAGCTTTTTTGTCTGTTATTGAAACAAAGTCAGCCCTTTTAGATCTAAATAAGTTTGCATGCATGGGACCAACGCCAGGGTAGTCTAATCCAGCAGATATGGAGTAAGGTTCTGTAATTTGTCCATCATTTGATTGCATAAGAAGTGTTTTAGACCCATGAATTACTCCCTCTTTACCTAATATTGATGTAGCGGCACTTTTTCCAGTATTAATTCCCATTCCGGCTGCCTCTACGCATATTATATTAACTTTTAAATCATCTAGATAAGGATAAAACAGACCTGCGGCATTACTCCCCCCCCCAACGCATGCGATAACATAATCAGGGTTTTCTTTTCCTTCAGCTTCAAATAGTTGTTCTTTTACTTCAATACCAATCACCGATTGAAATCTTGCAACCATGTCTGGGTAGGGATGAGGCCCAACGACTGAGCCGATAATATAGTGAGTATCAACAGGATTGTTTATCCAATCTCTAATTGCTTCATTAGTTGCATCTTTTAGAGTCTTACTGCCAGAACAAGCTGGCTTAACCTCAGCACCTAACATTTTCATTCTCGCAACATTAGGAGCTTGTCTTTTTATATCTACTTCACCCATATAAATAATACACTTTATACCCATTAACGCACAAACTGTAGCCGTTGCTACTCCGTGTTGACCGGCACCAGTTTCAGCTATTATTCTAGTTTTCCCTAGTCTTTGGGCCAGTAATATTTGACCTATAGTATTGTTTATTTTGTGTGCTCCAGTATGGCATAAATCTTCTCTTTTTAAATAAATTTTAGTATTATATTCTTTTGAAAGTCTTTTGGCAAAATATAAGGGAGTTGGTCTTCCTACATATTTTTTTAGCAGCTCATCAAATTCTTTTATAAAATCAGGTTGTGAAGATATTTTAAGATACTTAGATTTTAATTCATTAATATTAGAATACATCATTTCAGGAATATAAGCCCCACCAAAATCTCCATAATAACCTTCGCTATCTACATTATAAGATTTATACATTTTTTAAGTTTTTTATTAATAGTTTAATTTTATTACAATCTTTTTCTAATAATTTATTTTCAAATTGACTATTTATATCAATTCCTAGCAAAGGAAGTTTAGAGTTGAAAATTTTTTTTATTTCATCAATATCGTCAAGACTAATTCCACCGCTTAAAAAAAACGGTTTTTTAGAATCATAATTATTTAAAATATTCCAATCGAATTTTTTCCCACTTCCGCCATAAGAGCTAGTTTTAGTATCAAACAAAAAATAATGGCATAAGTTTTCAAAAGGTTTAGAGTCTTTAAATTCAAAACCTTTACCAATACTAAATACTTTGATAATTTTACAATGATCTTTTATTGCATTACAATAATCTTCATTTTCTCCACCATGTAACTGTACAAAGTCTAAATTATACTGTTTTATTTTTTTTAAAACTTCTTCAATTTTTTCATTTACAAAAACTCCAACTCTGTTTATTTCACTTGAAATTGAGATTGAAGTCTTGTTGTAATACCTAACAGATTTATCCCAAAATATAAATCCCATAAAGTCAGGCTTTAAACTCTCTATTTCTATAATATTTTCAGGAAATTTCATCCCACAAACTTTTAGTTTCATTTTAATCTATTTATAAATTCTAAAGCTTCTAAACCAGGATCTGTATGTTTCATGAAATTCTCTCCCATTAAAAACCCGTCAAATCCAAATTCTTTTAATTCTTTTAATTCTATTGGATTAGACAATCCACTTTCAGAAATTTTTATAAAATCACTGGGGATATATTTTATTAAGTTTTTACTAGTTTGTATGTCGACTTTAAAAGTTTTTAAATTTCTATTATTCACCCCAATTATGTCTATCGAATCTATTAAGCACCCATTTAACTCTTCTAAATTGTGGATTTCTATAAGCACTTCTAAACCAATGCTTTTAGCACATTCACTTAAGCTTTTTATTTTTTGAATAGAAAGACAGGCAGCAATTAATAATATAGCATCCGCTCCATAGGCCTTAGCTTCAATTATCTGATATTCATCTATTATAAATTCTTTTCTTAAAACAGGAATCTTTGTCATGTTCCTAGCTATTAACAAATCTTCTAAAGATCCTTTAAAATATTTATTATCTGTTAAAACCGAAATACCACTAACTCCAGCATTATTATATCCATCAATTACTTGGTTAATAGAAATGGAATCATTTATAATAGATTTAGAGGGAGATTTTCTTTTGTGTTCAGCTATAATTCCATGAAAACTATTTTTTATACTATTAGATAAAGAAAATGTAGAGCGTTCAAAAACTGGTAATTTTTCTAATTCTAAAATTGAAGTGTTATCCTTAGAATATTGTAATTCAATTTCTTTTGTTTTGATAATTTGATCAAGTATTGTCATTACTCACTTAGTTTTTTTAATGTATTAAATGCTTTTAATGCGTTTTTAGAATTCAGTGACTCTTTTGCTCTACTAATTCCCTCTTCAATTGAAACTCCTGTTGATGTAGAGATGGCTAATGCTGAATTAGCAACTACAACTTTTTTTTGTGATTCAGTACTTTGATTTGATAGTACACTCATGAAGATTTCTGCTGATTCTTTTATTGAACGACCTCCTATTATTGATTTTGATTCTAATTTATTAAGTTTAAAATCCTCTGGATATAATATTTCTTCAGAACCATTTGAGATTATTTTCACTCCTCCAGTTAAAGAAATTTCATCATAGCCGTCCAAAGAATGAATTATCGAGAAATTCTTATCAGTTTTTTGAAATAAATAAGCATAAACTCTAGCTAGTTCTAGGCTAAAAACTCCAACAATTTGATTTTTAGGGAATGAAGGGTTAACTAAGGGACCCAGCATATTAAAAAAAGTTTTCAATCCCAATTCTTTTCTGATTGGAGCTACGTGTTTCATTGCAGGATGAAATAAAGGAGCATGTAAAATACAAATACCACTTTTTTCAATACATTTTCTTAAATAATCTTCATTATTTGAAAATTTTATCCCTAAATTTTCCATTACGTTACTTGATCCACATGAAGACGAAACACCATAATTCCCGTGTTTTGCAACCTTTATTCCAGCACCCGCCGTAACAAAAGCCGATAAAGTAGATATATTGAATGTGTCTTTATTGTCTCCTCCCGTTCCGCACAAGTCAATAGTATTGTAATCACTTAAATCTACGGAAATACATAACTCTAATAGTGCCTCTTTAAAACCTTCAAGCTCATTTAATGTGATATCTCTAATCATAAATACTGTAAGAAATGAAGCTACTTGACTGTTGTTGTAATCTCCTTTAGATATATTGATTAATATTTCTTTTGCTTCCAATCTAGAAAGTGTTTTATGTAAAGTCAATTTATTTAGAGTCTCTTTCATTAATTTATATTTAACCAGTTTTTAAGTAAAGACTTTCCTTGCTCTGTTAATATTGATTCTGGATGAAACTGAACACCTCTTATTTTAAATTTTTTATGTCTTAAAGCCATAATCTGTTTGTTTTCATCAACAGCTAGTACTTCTAAGCATTCTGGTAATGGGTTTTTTACGACCCATGAATGATATCTGCCGACTTTTAAAGGGTTGTTTAAACCTTTAAATAATGGATCAGTTTTTATGATATTTATATCTGAAGAAACTCCATGAAATACTGATTCTAAATTTTCTAATTGCCCTCCAAAAACTTCGGCAATAGCCTGATGACCCAAGCAGACTCCTAAAATATTTTTTGTTGATGAATATTTTGAAATAATTTCTTTTAGAAGACCAGCTTCTTTAGGGATTCCAGGACCTGGGGAAAGAACTATTCTGTCAAAACTTTCAATTTCAGACAGGGCAAGTTGATCATTTCTTTTCACTGTTACTTCACAGTTTAATTCTTCTAAATAATGAACTAGATTGTAAGTAAAAGAATCGTAATTGTCTATAACTATTATCTTCATAACTATATGGTTTCAGCCATTTCTAATGCTTTATTTAAAGCACCAAGTTTGTTGTATATTTCTTGTAATTCATTTTCAGGATCGGACTTAGAAACTACCCCGGCACCTGCCTGAAATATTAGTTCATGATTTTTACTTAAAAAAGATCGAATTATTATGGCGTGATTAAAATTTCCTTCAAAATCCATGAATCCAATAGCTCCTCCATAAAATGATCTATTACAGTTTTCATATTTAGAGATTAATTGCATTGCTCTGTGTTTGGGAGCACCTGACAAAGTTCCAGCTGGAAAAGTGTCAGCTGCAATTTGAAAAGTTGATGAATTATTTTTTTTGATAGCGGTTACTTTGGATACTAAGTGTATAACATGTGAATAAAATTGAACCTCACGATCTTTTTCAACTTTAACTTTATTTCCATTTCTGCTTAAATCATTTCTAGCAAGATCCACAAGCATCATATGTTCGCTATTTTCTTTAATATCTTCAGAAAGTTTTTTTGCTTTAATTGCATCTTTTTCATCATCACCAGTTCTTATAAAAGTTCCTGCAATTGGATGAATCTCTGCTTTATTTTCTTTAACTACTAATTGTGCTTCTGGTGAACTTCCGAAAATTTTATAACTACCATAATCAAAATAAAAAAGATAGGGTGAGGGGTTTACGGATCTCAATGCTCTATATAAATTAAACTCGTCACCTTCAAATTTTTGAGAAAATCTTCTTGAAAGTACTATTTGAAAAACATCTCCTCTGTAGCAGTGTTTAATTCCTTTTTTCACAAGATCAATAAACTCTTGATCATTCATGTTTGAATTTAAATCTCCAGACTTTAAAAAAGGATATTTAGCAGACTTATTAGAGTTTATGTGTTCCAATATAACTTCTAAGTTGCTTGGTTTATTGAAACTGTGATGAAATAAAATAGCCTGATTGTTGAAGGCATTTATTACGATTATATTAGAATAAAAAGCATAATATATTTCAGGAATTTTAATATCACTTTCTTTTGAACTTAAGTCGATATCTTCAAAGTGCTTAACTGAATCATAATTCATATATCCAAACACACCATTGTTCAAAAATTTTTTATCATTCTTTTGGCATTTGAATAATTTAAAGAATTTATCTATTTCATTAACAACATTAATATTCTCATTAATTTCGAGTTTTTCTTTATTTCCATCAGGAAAGGATTTTATAATAAAATTATTCTCTACATAAATTTCGGCTATAGGATTAAAACAAATATATGCGTAGCTATTATCGTTAACGCCATAATCACTACTTTCTAATAATAGAGAATTTGAGTATTTATCTCTAATTTTTAAATAAATACTTACTGGAGTTAATGTGTCCACTAGTATTTTTTTTTCAGATGTCGATATTTTATACAATTTTTTGGTTTATTTAATCAAAAAAGGCCTGTCGCGAGACAAGCCTTAAATTTATATATATAATTTATTTTGGATTATCGCAGTATATCAGATGATATGCATTGCCACCAAAAATTTAATTTTACTTTTTTTAACATACTTCAAATGTATAAATCATATTTATAGTTTACAAACAATTAAATAAAATTTATTTATTATTTAAAACAATTCCTATATATATTTGAATAATAAAATACTGAATTATGAATTTAGATGAAAAAAAATGGACTGAATCAATCGAAAATTCAAAGAATAGTAAGATTCTAGACGTTAGAACACCAGAAGAATTTGACAGTGGATATATAAAAGAATCCATTAATTTGAATATATACGATTCTCATAGTTTTTTAGAGGGTATTAAAGGCCTTTCAAAATCTGATTTTATTCATGTTTATTGTAGGTCAGGTGCTAGAAGCTTTCAAGCTTGCGAAATAATGAAGCAGATGGGTTATCAGAGTGTTTATAATTTAGAAGGAGGGATCTTAGATTGGCAAGGTGAAATAATTAAGTAGATGTAAAATGTTAGATATTAGATACTTTTTTGAAAGGCATGGCTTTTCTGTTTGTTCAAGGTTAGCTGAATGGATGGGGATAAAAGCAAAAAATGTAAGAATTTTTTTTATATACAGTAGTTTTTTTGGAATTGGAATTGGATTCGTTTTTTATTTAATTTTAGCTTTCTGGCTGAAAATCAAAGATTTAATTTCCACAAAGAGATCTTCGGTTTTTGATTTGTAAAAAAAACATTTGAATTATTGTTAATTATTTGCATCTTGTTGATTAATCTATCAAACTATTTTAATGAAAAAAATATTCCTCAGCTTAATTTTAGTTTTTTCTTCTTTTATTTCTTTTTCGCAAGAGAAAGGGATAGATCAAAGAATTGATGAAGCTTTTGCTCCAATTTCTGATTTTTTTAGCTCAATAGTGTTTTTTCAAGTGTTGGGATATCCTTTTGTTATTCTCTTGCTTGTTGGTAGTGCTTTATTTTTTACTATTTATTTTGGATTCCCAAATATTAAATATTTTTTAACAGCAATTAATGTAGTTAGAGGTAAGTATGATGATGTTGATAAAAGTGATGATAAATCTGAAGATGGTGAAGTTTCTCATTTTCAAGCTCTAGCGACAGCAGTTTCTGGGACTGTTGGAAATGGAAATATTGCAGGTGTTGCTTTAGCAATCGCATTAGGGGGTCCTGGAGCTACATTTTGGATGGTTATATGTGGGCTTATTGGTATGTCTACCAAATTTGTAGAATGTACACTAGGTGTACAATATAGAGATGTTGATGAAAATGGTGTTGTTTATGGTGGTCCAATGTACTATTTAA